>JANXWU010000140.1 GCA_025350985.1 Spartobacteria bacterium
CCTTCGTCGCACCCGGCGTGACGCGCACATCGATGATGTTTATTTTGCCCTCGTTGCCGGTGATTTTTTGCAGGAGCGGCAGCGACAAAATCACCGAGCCATTCTCCACCACCGCCCCGCCGTCCACGATGCCGACGACCGCCAGTTCCTCGGTTTCGAGTTGCAGCGTGTCCCCGACTTTTTTCTTGAGCACTTCCGCGGCCGTCCTGCCCAAAACCACCGCCGACTCGCTGGCATCTTTCGGCAGCCGGCCCGAAATCACTTTGAGATTTTTCCAACTGAAGCCGCCCCATTCCCGGGCGGAGACGATCATCATTTCCGCACTTTCGATGCTCATCAGCTCAACGAAGATCGAGCAAGTTTCCGCGACGTGCGGCACCGGTGCGATGCGCTCCCGCACCGAGGCGGGAAAAGGCTTCGGGGTCAGCGCGCTGCCCATGTTGCTGACCACGATGTCGGTCCCGCGCGACTTCATCCCCGACTCCCAACTGCTCTCAAAACCGCGCGAAATGCCGACCAGCGCGACGACCGCCGCGATGCCGATCGAGATGCCGACGAGCGTCAGGCCGGTGCGCACTGGACGCCGCATCAGGCCGTGCGAGACGATGGTGAAAAAGGTCATGTCGAGATCGGGTGGGCCGGTGCGTTCAGTTGATCGGAGACGATCCGTCCGTCTTTCATTTCGATAACGCGCGAAGCCTGCCGGGCGATGCCCAAATCGTGCGTCACGAGGACGAGCGTGATGGCTCGCTCCGCCCGCAACCGGACGATGAGATCCATGACGAGGCGCGCGTTTTCGCTGTCGAGATTGCCCGTGGGTTCGTCGGCGAGGAGGACGGACGAGCCGTTGGCGAGGCTGCGGGCGATGGCCACGCGCTGCCGTTCACCGCCGCTGAGTTTTGCCGGAAAATGGTGGAGACGCTGCCCGAGTCCGACGGCCTCGAGCAATTCCGCAGCGCGCTGTTTTCGCTCCGCGACAGAGCGGTTCGTTTCGAACATCGGAATCTGTACGTTCTCGATTGCGGTGAAGGTGGGCAGCAAATGAAACGCCTGGAAAATGAAACCGATTTCGCGGGCGCGGTAGGCTGCGAGATCGGGCAGCTCCGGGAGCGAAGCGCCGCGGTAGTGCAGTGTGCCACCGTCGGGCCGGTCGAGCGCGCCGAGCAGTTGCAGGAGCGTGGATTTTCCGCAGCCGCTCGGACCGACGACGGCCACGAACTCACCTTCGTCGATCCGAAAATCCGCGCCGCGCAACGCCTGCACCTGCCCCTCGTCGTATTCCTTTTTTACGCCGACGCCTTCAAAGACACAATGGGACATCGTGCTCACCGTGCGTTCGCCAGCTCTCCCGGCGCGCGTGTCGCCGCCTCGCGCCAGTGCGCGCCGACGCGAGGATTGACGAGGTTTTGCAGCAGGTCTTGAAAGGCGTGGCGATAGCTCGGGAAGGGCGCGCGTTCGTCGGGGGATTTGGGTGCCAGCTCGCCCAGATGCCCTGGCAACTCGGCGTGCGGCAGGCCGGAAAACCGGTGATGCACGCCGTGCAGCGGCTCGTGGAGCAGCGTGAAGGAGACGAGTCGCCCGAGCCAATCGCGCGCGACGATGCTCCGGGTGGAACTGTTAATCGTGGAGCCGGTGAGGCCGACGTGCTCGATGTATTTGCGCACACTTTGCATGTTCGCGGCGAGGCATGCCGGGATGAGGTGGAGCCACAGGAAATACCGCCCCGCGTGCAGCCAGCCGACCGTCGCGAGGATGCCCGTCCAGACCACGGCGATGAGCGCAAACTCCAACCAGATGCGACGGCGTAATTTTTGATTCCGAATCGGCGAACCGGCGCGGAGAAATGTCCGCAGGAACAAAAATGGAGTGAAGAACAAACCCGCCGTCAGTTCCAAAACCGCCGCGCCCACGCGAACCACGCGCGGCTTTTCGGGGTCGGTGAAAGGCCACAATTCTTCGTCGCGCGGCGTGGCCAGATGCGCGTGGTGAAGCTGGTGCGCCGCACGGTAAAGACTGAAGCTCATCAGGCTCAGCGTGCCGATAATGAGGCCGTCGATTTCGTTCAGCAGCCGGTTCTTTCGCAGCAAGCCGTGCGTCGCCTCGTGAAAGCCAATCAGCATCGCGTGCATGAGGTGGCTGGTGACTAGGACGAGCGGGACGGCGAGCCAGTAGTTCGTGTGAAAAACCGCGAAGCCCAGCGCGAGCTGATTCACGCCGAACATCAGGACGAGCACTTGAAAAGCGGCGCGGCTGACCCAGTGCGGCTCGTGATTTTCCGTGGCGGTGGAGTTCATGGAGGTCACGTTTTGAGAGTGGCCATCCGACTC
>JANXWU010000074.1 GCA_025350985.1 Spartobacteria bacterium
ACAACATTTCGGTGTACATCACCGGCCGGAGCAGTGCGCCGCAAACGCTCTTCACCAGCGAACCGCCGCTGCCGCAGTCGGAAATCGTCGCGCTGCTGGTGACCGGCGCGACGACGAAAGACCTCGCGGGCAACAGCAACGTGCTGGCCGGACGCGCGACGATGTTGGTGGTGCAAAAGTATTACCGGAAATTTTTTAAGAAAAACGAACCGCCGAAAGCAAAGGACGATTCGTTCTTGAACCGTGTGCAAACCGATGTCGGCGGCGTGGACCCGAAGACGGGCCGGCAATCCGTGGGCGTGACGGTGAAGCTCACCGACCGGGTGGTTTTTTCCGGCGGCGTCGGCATGGGGGGAGAAGCGCGCGGGGAGTTGAAATATCTGGTGCGCTTTCGCTAGAACTGGATGCGAAATGAGTGCCACGCGCCGATGAAGAAAACGCCCATGCGCCTGCGACCCTGGAATCAAGCGGCCTGGGGAGGCGTGCTCTATTTTGCCCTGACGGCGGGAGTGCTGGCGACCGATGCTCCGCCGGAGCGAGAGAACCCAGCCGCGCCCGCGCGGATGCACGCCGCGAGCCCCGCGACCGCCCAGCCGCACGGAACCCTAACGGTGGAGTTTCAAGGCGAAAAAGCCTTCAAGGAAAAGCGGCTGCGCGTCGAAATTTCCCGCCAAATCAAATCGATCGAAGAGTCACAGCTTGACGAAGCGACCGCGGACGACGCGTCATTTTTTCTGACCATCTTTTATCGCAAGCAGGGCTATGCAAAGGCGGCGGTCCGAGCCGTGATTCGTGGGCCGAACCGGCTCCAACTGGTGATCGAGGAAGGCCCGCTCACCAAGCTGGGTGACGTGGTTTTTCGCGGCAACGCGAAATTCGATTCAGCGACGCTGCTAAACTATCTGTCCGGCCCGACGCGCGAGCGTTTTCCGCGCGTGCGCAAGGATCAGGAATTGCCGTTCGTCAAAGGTGACATCGACCAGGGCGCGGACCTGATTCATCGCCTTTATCTGGCCGAGGGATTTCTGCACGCGGTCGTGGAGCCGCCGGTGATTTCCTTTCGCGACGGCAATGCGCGCGCAGACATTTCCGTGAAAATCAGCGAAGGCAGGCAATACCGCTTTGGTGCGCCCGCGTTCTCAGGGACGCCGATTTTTTCACGAGAGGAACTGCAGGGGGTCATCGCGAAGACCCTCGCGCAACCGTGGTCGCCGGGCCGGGTCACGGCGATGGAGCGCGACCTCGATGCGTTCTATAAAAAGCGCGGATATTTCACCGCCACCGTAAGCGCGGAAAGCGACCCCGCGACCACTGAAGGCGAGACGGTGGCGATTCAGTTCACCATCGCCGCCGGGCCGCGGTATCGCTTCGACGGCATCGTGGTGCGCGGGCTGGACCAGTTGCGTCCGAGCTTTCTCGATCACCGGTTTGGGCGGTTGAGCGGAAAGCTTTACGACCCGGACGAGATCGACAAAAAGTTTCGTGAGATGATGCAGACCGGCTTGTTCACCAGCCTGCGCATCAATCCCCAAGCCGTGCCGGGCGACTTGGTTCGACTCGACATTGACTTGGAAGAGGCGAAGCCGAAGGAGTTCGGATTTGCGGTCGGATTCGAGACTTTTGAAGGAGCTTACGCGAGCGCGTCCTACACGAATCGCGACCTCGGGGGGCGGGGGCGGCCCCTGACTTTTGCAACGAAGCTGTCCTCGCGTGGCTACAGCGGCGAGGTGCTCTACTCCGATCCGTGGCTGTTGGAATCGGACTATGGTTTGCGGCTGCGTCTTTACGCGATCACGCGCGACCAGGACGGCTACACGAAAAACGAGTACGGCTTTCATCCGACGCTCTCGCGCAACCTCACCGAGCATTGGGAAGTGTCCGCCTTTGCCCTCGCCAAAAGTGTCACGGTGAAGGACTCGAAAATCATGCCGCTCGCGCTGCTCGGGCCGACGAACTACACGGTCGATTCGGTGGGCGTGGCGACGACGGTGGATTTCCGAAACAGCAAAGTAACTCCGACGCGCGGCGTTGTCGCGACGGGCGCGTTCGACGCGGCGCTCGGTGGAAAAGTGGAGTTCCTGCGTGCGACCGGGCGGCTTTCGTACTACGTGCCCATCGGGAAAACATTTCTCGCCTTTGGCGCGCGCGGGGGTGTGATTTTGCCCAGCGGCGGCACGGGGGCACTGCCGATTGACGAGCGCTTTTTCAACGGCGGCGCGACGACCGTGCGCAGTTTCGCCGAGCGCGAACTGGGGCCGAAACAAGGGCGCTATCCCCTGGGCGGCGACGCCTTCACCATCTTCAACGTGGAATACACCGTCCCGCTCGCGGGCGATTTGCAAATCGCGGCGTTTGGCGACGCGGGCAGTGTGACGCCGCACCTTGGCGATTCCGGCGTCTCG
>JANXWU010000209.1 GCA_025350985.1 Spartobacteria bacterium
CTCGCTTACCTCGAATCGACCAAAGTGAAGTAGCGGGAATCGTTCATGCCAGCGGCGGACGGATGGTCTTGCGACGAGGCCGCAATCGCCGCGCAAAAAAACGCGCACGGCAGCGAGCCGTGCGCGTTTTAAAACGAACAACTTTATTTCGCCGGTGCGGGTGCAGCAGGCGGGACAGCCGCTTCAACCGGCGCGGGCGGCAGATTCACCTTCACCTCGGCTTTGCTGCGAAGCTCGGCGATTACTTCGTCCACCGCGGTGCGGCGCTTTTGATTTTTCAGGTAGGCGAGAATCTTGTCCTTCGCTTCTGGAAAGGGCACGGTGTGCGCGTCTTTGCGGTCGGTGGTTTTGATGACGTGGAAGCCGAACTGGCTTTTCACCGGCGCGCTGATTTCGTCTTTCTTTTGCTTGAACGCAGTGTCGGAAAACTCCGGCACCATTTGTTCCTTGGCGAAGAAATCCAAATCACCGCCGCGCTCCTTCGAGCCGGGATCTTCGGAAAACTCCTTCGCCAGTTTGTCGAATGCCTCGCCCTTCTTCGCGCGGTCGGAAATGCTCTTTGCGAGCTTTTCTTTTTCCGCCAGCGCCTCTGGTTTCGCGCCTTCGGGAACCATGATCAGGATGTGGCTGGCGCGCACTTCCTCGGGTGCCTTGAACTTGTCGGGGTTCTTGTCGTAGAACCCCTGCGCGTCGGCGTCGGCCACGGTGTCCTTGCCCGCGATTTGCGTCTCGATCCACTTCTGCTCGCGGAGCGAGGAGCGAATGGAATCCTTCAAGTGCGGGAGCGTCTCACCGCTCTGTTTCAGCGCCGCTGTCATCGCTTCCTCGTTGGGAAATTGCCCTTTGAGTTTGCCAAAGTTCTCATCCACTTCCTTGTCGGTCACCTCGGTTTTTTCCGAGCGCTTCTGCACCAGTTTCTCGATCACGAGCCCGTCCACCACGTTGCGGTAAAACTCGGCTTTTTGCGCATCGGGCACATCGCCCGCCGTGCGTCCGTGTTGCGAGAGCGCGGCGTTCAGCGCCTTCTCGACTTCGGTGCGTTTGATCTCCGCGCCTTCGACTACGGCGACCGTCTCAGGCAGCGCGTAGGATGACTTGGCCGCAGGCGCTTCTTTCGGCTCGGGCGCTTTCGGCGTGGGTTCGGATTTCTTCTTTTTGGTTTCGGCGGCGTGGACGGTGAGTGCCGTGACGCAAAGCGTCAAAGCTGCGAGTTGGAGTTTTTTCATGGGAGACAAAGTCGCGCACCGTGGCACGACTCCCACTGCCGCGCCAGTGGAAAATTGGAGCGGCGGCACCTGGGAAAATGACGGTGCCCTTGGGCTCCAACTCAGCGAGAGATTTGGAAATTTCCACTGGCGAAGGGAGCGGCGCTCTCTATCATGTTCACCCCTATGGAAGCCGAAATTCAAAAAGCCGTCGCCGCCGGCAAACTCACTCAGCCCGCTGCCGAAACCCTCAAGCGCCTTCCCGAAGGCGCTTTTTGTTTTCACAAGAGCTGGGGCTTCGGGAAAATCGCTTCGGTGAATTTTTTGCTCAATCAGGTGACGATCGACTTCAAGGGCAAAAAGGCCCACCCGATGCAACTCCAGTATGCGGCGGAATCGCTCCAGCCCATGACCGAGGAACACATCCTCGTGCAGAAGGCGACGAACCTCGCCGCGCTGAAAAAAATGGCGAAGGAGCAACCGCTGGAACTGGTGCGGATGGTTTTGAAAAGTTACCACGGCAAGGCGACGGCGGAGCAAATCGCGCAGGCCCTCGCGCCGGAAGTGATGAACGAGGCGGAGTTCAAGCGCTGGTGGGAAGGCGCGAAAAAAGTTTTGAAGGCCGACGAATATTTCGCGCTGCCTGCGAAGAAAACCGATCCGGTCACGCTGCGCACTTCCGCCGTCTCACGCGCCGAGGAGCTGCTGGCGGCCTTTGCGAACGCACGCGTGTTGAAAGAGCAACTCGTGATCGTCGAGCAAATCGGCAAAAGTCTCGGTTCGTTTTCCGATCCCGCCACACAACTGCAACCGGTCGTGGCGGCCATCGAGGCGACGGCGCGCAAGGGCCAAAAATTGCATACGGCGCAGGCGTTCGAGCTGCTGTTTGCGCGGGACGAAATCTGCGAGAACGTGCCGGCGCTTCAACGCGGCGAAAGCACGCTGACGCTCGCGCAATTGCTGAAGGAAGAAGAGGGCCGACTTGCCGCCTCGCTGGCGAACGTCGCCTCCGGGAAACTTCAGCGCGTCTTCGCGGCGTTCCCCGAAGCCTACGGCGAGGTCTGGGTCCGCAAAGCTCTCACCCTGATGCTGCGCGTCAATGTCCGCCTCGTGGGGGAGATCGCGCGCTTGTTGCAGGATCAAAAGAAACACGAGGATTTGCGGCACGCGCTCGACCGATGGATCAGCGAGCACTCGATCACCACCGAAGTCCTGCACTGGCTGTGCAAAGAGCGCGAGGGCGACTTTGCGGACCTCATCACCCCGCAGGTTTTCAGTGCGATCCTGACCGCGCTCGAACGCGACCAGTTTAGCGACATCAAGCGCGGCGCGAAGCTGCATGTCATCCTGATGGAAGACCGCGAATTGCTGCCACAACTCCTCGTCGATGCCGAGCCGGAGATCGTGCGCGACGCCATGCGAAAACTTTTGGCGACGACTGTTTTCGATGAACTGAACAAGCGTTCGCTGCTCGGGCGCATCATCAAAGTGCACCCCGAAATGCAATCGATGCTCACGGGCGAAAGCGGCGAGAGACAGGAGTCGCTCATCGTGTCGTGGTCCACGCTCGAGAAGCGCAAAAACGAACTCGACGAATTGGTGAACAAAAAGATTCCCGAGAACGTGAAGGAGATTTCCGTGGCGCGCAGCTACGGCGATTTGCGCGAGAATTTTGAATACAAGGCGGCGAAGGAAATGCAGCGCGTGCTGCAACGGCGCAAAGCCGAGACGGAGCGCGACCTCGGCCGCGCGCGCGGGACAAATTTCGAAAACCCCGACGCGAACAAAGTCTCCATCGGCACCGTCGTCACTGTGCGCGAGGTGAATTCAAACGAACTGGATTCTTACACGATCCTCGGCGCTTGGGACAGCGAGCCGGAGCAGCAGATCATCTCCTATTTGAGCGCAGTCGGTCAGGCGTTGCTGGAAAAAAAGCCGGGCGAGCAAGTCGAACTTCCGACCGAAACCTCCGCGACGCGGCGCGTGGAAATCGTGGAGATCAAGGCTTACGAGCTTCCAGTGCCTGCGGAAGCTTCGGCGTAAACCGTTTCAAATAAACGGTGTTATAATTCGTCCGCGCCGACATCCATCGCCGCCCCTTTCAGGCGGACCTCTCCGTCGATGTCCATTTCGCCCAAAGCCGGCTTTACCCTTGGATTGCCGGCGTCGATCGCGGGCGAACCGGCTTGAAGGTGGAGGTCGGGCGTGCTGCTGCTGACAAAATTAGGATCGGCAAAAAGGGAGTGCGCGTCCTGACGGCTGGCAATTTTCCATGCCGCAAAACCGGCTATCTGCGTGTCCTTCCAAATCCACGCGCTCCCGTCGAAACCCAGCGGTGAGAAATACAAATTGTAATCGAGCACGTTCCCCGAGTTATTGCGAGCCGATGTCCCGTTGGCGATGAACAGGCCGGGCGCTCCCGTGACGAGGATGTTGCTTTTGATGGAGCAATTCAGAACGCGAAACTGCAGCATAATTTCGCCGTCGCCTTCATCGCTGGTGTTGTTCTGGAAGAAGGTGTTGTTGGTGATCGTGCAGCGAAACGCGCCGCCCGTGTGGCCGGAATCGTAGCCGCCCAGCGACAGGCCGGGATGCAGGCACCAAAACACAAAGTTGTCGCGAAAGGTGCAATAACTCGCGGTCCTGCCCTTGTGCTCGCTGGTTAGCTCCGAGCCGTAGTCACAAAAGGAGATGATGTTCCGCTCGATAATCACTCGCGCCGCACCGTCGCAATAAATGCCCGTTGCACTCGTCTCGCCTTGATACGCTGGGTTCGCCGCGCTGCTGATGTTGGTGACAATGTTTCCCCGGCACACGCCGTCGCGCGCCTGATCCTGCCGCGCATCGAGGCAGGTTTTTTCAAAGCCGATGAAGTCGATGCCGATGTTGTTGTTGTCATGCACGCGATTGTTCGTGACCTGAAACGTGGTCACGTTGCCATTGAGCGTGACCGACTCGCTATTACCCGTTTTGAGGTGGTGCACTTCGTTTCCATCGAGCACGACATTCGAGATCGGCGTTCTGTTCGTGCCGTAAATGGCGACGCCGAATGCGTTGCCGTCAGCCGTGTCGTATTCGATGTCGTGGACGTTGTTGCTGCGAATCTGGATGTCGTGCGACGCGCCGGTGACGAAAATTCCCGCCGGCACTTTGCTGCCCTCCGTCGCCTTGTAGTTGCGGATTTCGAAACCGACGATGGCGACGAAACTGCGATGGTTCAGAAAAAACAGCGCCGAAGCATCGTCGGGAGGCGTGAGCGCGCTGCCATCGACGATGGGATGCTCGTTCGGGAAGTTGGCGAAGGTGACAAAGCCGCCAGCACGGGAACCGGAGACATTGATGTTCACCGCCTCGTTGTAAACGCCGTCGCGGACGAAGACCGTATCGCCCGGCGCGAGCGTGTCCGCGGCCTTTTGAATTGTGCGCCACGGCTGATCAACGGTGCCGGCGTTTGCATCGTCGCCTTGGGGTGAGACGAAAAAGTCGGCTGCGTGTGTGATCGCGCACGAGAGTATGGCGATGGGAATGAGCAGAAGTCGGCTAGTCATGGAGAGGCAGCTTTGTGAGGCGAAAGATGGCAGAGCAGCGTTCCGCGAGCAAACCTAGAAGCAGGCATTGAGCAAATCAGAAACGTGATTTCCAAACCTTTCCCGGCCCATCGACGCTGGTTAATTTGTTTGACGCCGCGCCCGGCGAACGAATAATCCCGCGCTCTTCTTTCAACCAAAACAATTCTCATGCTCTCGACCACCATCACTGACATCCGCGCCCGGCAAATCCTCGACTCGCGCGGCAATCCCACCATCGAAGTCGAGGTCGAACTGGCGGGCGGCGGCTTCGGGCGCGCAGCGGTGCCCAGCGGCGCGAGCACTGGTGAGCACGAAGCGTGGGAATTGCGCGACGGCGACAAAACCAAATGGGGCGGCAAGGGAGTGACGAAAGCGGTCGCGAACGTGAACACGAAAATCGCGGCGGAGTTGCAGGGACACGACGCGCTCGACCAGATCGGCATCGACCAGGCGATGATTGCGCTCGATGGCTCGGAAAATAAAAAGACGCTCGGCGCCAATGCGCTTCTCGGCGTTTCGCTCGCGACTGCGCACGCGGCGGCGTCCGCGCTCGGCGTTTCCCTGTTCAAATACCTCGGCGGACCGAACGCCAAAGTGCTGCCGGTGCCGATGATGAATATTTTGAATGGCGGCGCGCACTCGGATGCGCCGATTGATTTTCAGGAGTTCATGATCATGCCGAAAGGCGCGCCGACCTTCAGCGAAGCGCTGCGGTATGGGACGGAAGTTTTTCACGCGCTCAAGGGCGTGCTAAAAGATCGCGGGCTCTCGACGGCCATCGGCGACGAAGGCGGATTCGCGCCGGTTTTGAAATCCGCCGACGACGCGCTGGAGACGATCGCGGCCGCGGTGAAAAAGGCCGGCTACAAACTTGGCAAGGACATCTTCATCGCGCTCGATTGTGCTTCCAGCGAGTTCTACGACGGGAAGACGAACAAGTATGTTTTCAAAAAATCCGACGGCAGCAAGCGAACCGCGGCGGAGCTGATCGAGTTTTACGGCACGCTGTGCAAGAAATTCCCAATCGTCAGCATCGAGGACGGCTGCGCGGAGAACGATTGGGACGGCTGGAAAAAATTGACCGTTGCGCTCGGGGAAAAAGTGCAGCTCGTGGGCGACGATCTTTTCGTCACTAACGTCAGCTTTTTGCGCAAAGGCATCGACACCGGGACGGCCAACTCGATTCTCGTGAAGGTCAATCAAATCGGCACGCTCACCGAGACGCTGGACGCGATCGAACTCGCGAAAGAAAACGGTTACACGGCGGTCATCTCGCATCGCTCCGGCGAAACCGAGGACACGACCATCGCCGACATCGCCGTCGCGACCAACGCGGGGCAGATTAAAACCGGCTCGCTGTGCCGGACCGATCGCGTCGCGAAGTATAATCGCCTGCTGCAAATCGAGGAGGAACTCGGCGACAACGCGATCTTCGGTGGGAAGATGCGGGCGTAAGTGCGCCGGGAGAAACTCGCGAGCCGACAAGATGGAGACGAAGCGTCGGAATGTTTCATTCCTTCCTGCGTTCCTGAGAGGTCAGAAGTTTTGCGGAAGCGCGAGAGCCGGCTCCTTGCTTCCTCCGGCGGAAGTCTTAGCCTTTTCTTGTGAAAAGTATTTGTCTGCGATTCGCCGTGGTTTCCGCGGGGCTGTTTTGCTCGGCGGCGCAGGCGGCCACGGACGATGTGGCGATTGGTTTTTTGCCGCTGGACTCGGTGAGTACGGCTCTTCGCAAAACCCTTTCGCCGCAGGGACGGTTTGTCGTTCTGACGCAAAACGGCACCGTGCGCGTGATCGACGCGCCGGAGAAAATCGCCGAGGCGCGCCGCGTGATCGGGGAACTCCAGAAAACTCCCGCGCTCGTCTCCCTGGAATTGACGCTCAAAACTGGCATGCGTCGCGTGACGCGCGGCACTTCTTCTCAGCCACCGGCGGAAACGGTCGATATTCCCATCCCGCAACGGATTGATCCGCCGCGCATTTTTCTCGCGCCAAATGGGCAGTATTTTGTGATTCCCGCACAGCCGCGTGATTTCCAGACGCGCCGAGTGGGACCTGGCATGACGGTGAACATTTCGCCCACCGGGTTCGCCACGCTCGACGCGCAAATTAACGTTTCGAAAACTTCACTCGAAGGCGGCATCGCGCAGCGATTTTCGGGCACGGGCGCGCTGGAAAAACGGGCGCTGATCGCGGTGTCGCGCCGCGTGAGCGATCCGGCGGCGCTGCGTGCGCTGGCGGTGAAACTCGGGGCGGTCACCGACGCAGAACCGGCGTGGAGCACCGCAGCGACGGAGCTGGCCGTAACGCCGGAGGTCGTGCGCGACGGGCTGATTCTAAACGTGACACCGCAAATCGTCGCAGTCACCGCAGCCAGTCCCGTCGCGCGCCGCATTCCCATTTCCGCGTGTGCCGCTCCCATTCTCGTCCGGCGCGACACGCCGGCGACGATCGACGGACTGCCGCACGCGCAGCCGGAGTTCTACCGTCTCTTTTTTGGCGCGGCCGGCGCGGGCGATGACACGATCACGTCGCTGACTGCTTCCACTGCCGTGCGCTATCTGGTGCCGGTCGCAAAGTGATACGAGGTCGCCACCGGTCGCTTTTTCCAAGAAGCAGATGACAATTTCCCGCGCCCCGCTAGACTGCGCCGCGTGAGCGATTACTCCGATGCCGGCGCGCGCCGCGACCACACCGTTTGGGATTTTCTCAACCGGGTTTTGTTTGTGCTCGCGGCTTTCGTCGTCGTGGCGATCACCGTCGCCGCTTTTTTGCCTAAGCTAAAAACGCAGCGCGAGCACACGGCAAGGCTGGAGCAACTCAAGGCCGAAATCGAAAAAGAGCGCGTGCAACTGGTGGCGAAAAATCGTGAAGTGCATCTTCTCCAGCACGACCCCGGCTACGTGGAAATCGTCGCGCGCGACCGGATGGAATGGATGAAGGAGGGCGAAGTTGTCTTCCGCGTGGAGACCCCGGCGAAGCCCGACACGTCGCATTTCAAACGGCGGGAGAAGTAGTTTTTTCAGATGAAAATTCGCGACCTGATGGTGATCGGAATCAAGCAGCACGTCATCGCGGTCTCGCGTGCGGACGGCCAGATTTTGTGGTCCACGAAACTGGACTCGGGCCGCGGCGGCGGTCTCGTGACCGTGCTCAGCGACGACAAGCGTGTCTTCGCTCATTTCGGCGGCCATTTGCACTGCCTGGAAATTTCCACCGGGCGGTTGTTGTGGAGCAATGAGTTGAAGGGTTACGGCTACGGATTCGTGAGCTTGAGTTTTCCCGACGGCACCAGCTCGGGAGACGAAGCGATCAAACAGCAACTCATGGCGCAGGGCGCCGCCTCGGCCTCGTCCACCAACGCGAGTTTTTGAAGCGTTTCGTGGCGTTCAGGGTTTTACTTTCTCCGTGAAGTCCGCGCCATTCGCGCGTAAGCATTCGCCCCATGTCCGACCATTTCCAAGCCATCGACACCGACGCACTCAAGGCCCGCGTGGGCGAACTGCGGAGGTATCTTTGACGTCGCAAAAATGCAGGCGCGGCAGGCTGAATTGGAAGAGGCGATGGGCGCGCCGGATTTTTGGAGCAGCCGTGAGCGCGCGCAAAAGCTGATCGACGAGGCGGGGCAGCTTCGCGGAAAAATCACGCCCCTGCTCGCGCTGGAGCGGCAGATCGAGGATTTGGAAATGTTGAAATCGCTCGCGTCGGACGAAGCCGGCGAGGCGCAGGCGAACGCGTTCCAGGAAGTCGCAGCGGAGCACGCGGCGCTGTTAAAAAATCTGGAGGCGTTCGAACTGCAAAGTTTGCTCTCCGGCGAACACGACCGCAGCAACGCCTTCGTCACGATTCACGCTGGGGCGGGCGGCACGGAGTCGTGCGATTGGGCCGACATGCTGGTGCGGATGTATCAGCGGTGGATCGAACGGCACGGTTACAAAAATCAAATCATGGACATCCAGATGGGCGACGAAGCCGGGATCAAGTCGATCACGCTGCATGTCACCGGAGAGAATGCGTACGGCTATTTGCAGACCGAGCGCGGCGTCCATCGGCTCGTGCGCATCTCGCCTTTCGACTCGAACAAGCGGCGGCACACTTCCTTCGCGAGTTTCGACGTGGTGCCCGAGTTGCGCGAAGACGAGCCGATCGAGATCGACGAAAAAGATCTGCGCATCGACACGTACCGCAGCGGCGGCAAAGGCGGGCAGAACGTGAACAAAGTCGAGACCGCGGTGCGCGTGACGCATCTGCCGAGCGGCATCGTCTGCGCCTGTCAGAACCAGCGCAGCCAGTTGCAAAACAAGGCCACCGCGATGCAAATGCTCGCGGCGAAATTATTCCAAGTCGAACAGGACAAAAAGCGCGCGGAGATCGACCGGCAGTACGGGGAGAAGGGGGACATCGCGTGGGGGAACCAGATTCGCTCGTACGTTTTTCAGCCGTATCAGATGGTGAAAGATCACCGCACCGGCGCGCAGACGGGGAACGTGCAGGCGGTAATGGATGGCGACTTGGACGAGTTCATCCACGCGAAGCTGCGCGGTTTTGTCGCAAAAAAAGGCGCGAAGGAGGATGACGTTGAGTGAGAAATGCAGACTGGGAAAACTCGGTGGACACAAACGGTCTGCCGATCACGGACTGCTTTTTCCAAGCCGGGCGCTGAATTTTTTCAGCAATGCTTCGCCGGAAAGGACGGCCAAGAGCAGCAACCCGGTCAGGATGTTGGCGAGTTCGCTGGGTTGATCGGAAAGGAAAAGCCCGTTCTTCAACACGGCGAGCGTACCGGTTGCGATCGCGCCGCCGCCGCCT
>JANXWU010000218.1 GCA_025350985.1 Spartobacteria bacterium
GGACGAGTCGATGTGCTGCCGCATGACCCGGTTCGATTTGCAGCGCTCGCCGACGATTTCGCGACGGAAACGCCGCATCTGCGCGTGTGGCTGCATTCGGAATTGATCGCCGCGAATGGCAACGGAGCGCGGCTGGAGAACATCGAAATCATTTGTCGTGGACGTCGCGAAATCGTGCGCGCGGGGGCCTTCGTCGATGCGACGGGAGACGCTGCTTTGACCGCTTTGGCAGGTGCGGACTTTGCGCAAATCGAATCGTCCCGTCTGCAACGCCCGGCCTACATTGCAACGCTGCGCGGACTCGATCCCACGCTGGTCGAAAGCGCGGGGCGGCTGCGTCTGGCGCACGCTATCGCGAACGGTGTGAAATCCGGTGAACTGTCGCAATCGGCTCTGGGAGCCGCTTTCCGGGTTGGCGTCGCGCCGGATGAAGCGTTCGTCACCATTGATCTTGCTGGCGACGCGAAGTCCGGCGGGACGTGGAATCCGTTGTCGCCAGAACTTTTGAGCGGCGTGGAATTTACCGGACGCCGCACCACACTTGGCCTCGCGCGTTTCCTGGCCGCAAACATTCCCGAGGCGAAAAACTGTCGCGTTGCCGCGTGGCCTGCGCGTGCCGGCGTGCGCGAAAGCAGGCGGGCGACGGGTGTTTATGAGTTTAGCGAAAACGACTTTTTGCAAGGCACGCAATTCGACGACGGCGTGGTGGCGACGGCTTGGCCTTTAGAATTGCGCGAGCGCGCCACCGGCCCACGCTGGCGTTTTCCTGAAACGAATCCCGCTGCGAAAATTCCGCTGCGCTCCCTCCGGCATCGCGACGTAAAAAATCTTTGGGTCGCGGGCCGCTGCATCTCTTGTTCTCACGAAGCGCAGGCTTCCATTCGTGTGATGGGCACCTGCCTCGCCGTCGGCGAGGCGGCGGGGTTGGCGGCAGTCGAAGCGCGCACACTTTCGGGCGAATGGAATTGGCCGTCTCTCGCGACGTGCGTGATCGAGCGACGCGGAAATCTTGAGAGAACCGTGGCCGAGCGATAAAACCCAACCAGCGTGTCAGCATGAGATTCTTCGACTCCGCTGCGTTCGCTGTGCTCACAACGCTGCGCTCAGAATGACATACGATCTTGGTGAAAGTTTTCTCTCATGCTGAACCTTGCCGACGAAATTTTTGCGCGTGCTGATCGTAGCGTGCTCGCGATCATCGCCGGTGAGCGGCGTCTGACTTTTGGCGAACTCGAAACGCTGACGGAAAGCGCCGCCGCGCAACTCGGCGAAGCCGGACGGCAGCGCGTCGGGTTGTATTGTCCGAATGGCGTGGCGCACATCGTCTGGTCGCTGGCGGTTTTGAAATGTGGAGGCGTGCTCGTGCCGATTGCGCCGGAATTGAGTTCGCTTGAACGCGACGCGGTTGTGCGCGTCACGGCGCTCGATGCGGTGCTGTGCGCCGATGGAAAAGAGTGGCATCGCGCCGCGCCGCGTGCGACGGCGCTCCAAGTTGCCGGCTTGTCACCGGCGGCGCTTTCCCAAGGCTGGCGGAAGGCACCGGCGGAGTTTGACGAGGCCGCGCTCGCGTCGCTGAACCCCGCGTTGATTCGGTTCAGCTCCGGCACGACGGGCCGCAGAAAAGGGATCGTCCTCTCTCACGAAACGCTGCTCGCCCGCGTGTCCGCCGCGAACGCAGGACTGCGCATCGGCCCCGGCGACCGCGTGATTTGGACGCTGCCGATGGCGCACCATTTTGCGGTCTCGATCATTCTTTATTTGCTGCACGGCGCGACGACGGTGCTGGAGGATTCGCATCTCGGCGAAGACGTTTTCCGCGCGCTTTCGGAGCACGCGGGCACGGTGCTTTACGCCTCGCCATTTCATCACGCGCTGCTCGCTTCGTTTGAAAATGCGAAGCCGGTTCCGAGTTTGCGGCTCGCGGTTTCGACGGCGGCGGCACTGCCACTTTCGACGGCGGAAAAGTTTCTCGCCTGTTTCGGAATCCCGCTGACGCAGGCGCTTGGCATCATCGAGTGCGGGCTGCCAATTTTTAATAGCTGCTGGCCGCGCGAGAAGCCTGCATCCATCGGCCTTCCGCAGCCAAGCTTCGAC
>JANXWU010000271.1 GCA_025350985.1 Spartobacteria bacterium
TTTCAGTTCCTGCGCGAGCGCGGCCGTCATCGTCGTGCCCTTGCGTTTTTCGGCGAAGCCAACGATCCAACGCATCGCCACGGCAATCTGGCGGCGCGGGGATACTTCCATGGGCACTTGATAGGTGGCACCACCGACGCGGCGGGATTTGGTTTCGACCCGCGGCTTCACGTTATCGACCGCTTTGTGGAGGATCTCGAGCGGATCGACTGAGTCGCTGCCTTCGCGCGTTTTCTCGATCGCGGTGTAAACAATGCGCTCGGCGATGGACTTCTTGCCGCTGCGCATAATGGCGCTGATGAGACGCGCGACCACCGGACTGCCGTAGCGGGCGTCCACGTTTTCCTCTTTGTCAAAAACTCGTTTGCGGCGTGGCATGGCTTACTTTTTCTTGGCTTTAACTTCGGCTCCGGCGGCATCCTTCTTCGGACGCTTCGCACCGTACTTCGAGCGGCTGCGGCGGCGTCCATCGACTCCGAGCGCGTCAAGCGTGCCGCGGACGATGTGGTAACGAACCCCTGGCAAATCTTTCACGCGGCCGCCGCGGACGAGGACGATGGAATGCTCCTGCAAATTGTGACCCTCGCCCGGAATGTAGGCGATGATTTCGTAACCGTTCGTCAACCGAACCTTCGCCACTTTCCGAAGCGCGGAGTTCGGCTTCTTCGGGGTGCGCGTCATGACCTGAATGCAAACGCCGCGTCGGAAGGGACAGTTCGTGAGCGCGGGTGATTTGGATTTCACCTTCACTTTCGTGCGCCCTTTTCGGACGAGCTGGTTGATGGTTGGCATGTCAGATTTACTTTTTGAAAATTCAGTTCGGCGATTCCGCGCCTGCGTTCCGTCACGACATCCGGCGACGAAAAACCCGCTCAAGCGGGTAAACTCCATCACCCACTGGCGCGGGGAGCGCGAACAGTAGCGAAATCGCAAAGTCGCGCAAGTTTATTTTCGTCGCGACTGAACTTTGATTTTCGGGATCGCGCGGAACGGGAACTTTTAGCGAGAGCCCGTGGTGTTGCAAGCGGTCTTTTGGGAAAATACGCACGGGCCGTGGAACGCATTATTTTTACCGCGGAGGCAAGGAGAAGAATTCTGCCAAAGCCTGGGCTGCGACTAATTACAGGCGGCTCTCGCAGCCCGCGCG
Source organism: Spartobacteria bacterium (assembly GCA_025350985.1). Classification (GTDB taxonomy): domain Bacteria; phylum Verrucomicrobiota; class Verrucomicrobiia; order Chthoniobacterales; family Chthoniobacteraceae; genus JANXWU01. Next base: position 1,148 of record JANXWU010000271.1, read on the forward strand.
CGACTCTGATACAACTTTGCGGATGGACGAATTTCACAGAATCCTCGCCGGGGCGGTCGCGGCGGGCGCGTCGGATATTCACTTGAAACCAAACTCGCCACTCGTGTTTCGGGTGAGCCGCGAACTGACCGAAGTCGAAGCGCCGGTGCCGACTGCAGCGTGGCTCGAGGAGGTCGTCGCAAAATTAATCCCAGCGCATTTGCGGAAACGTTTCGAGGAGGATGGCGAAGTTGATTTTTCGTACTTTGTCGAGGGCAGCGGCCGCTTTCGGACAAATGTTTTTCATCAGCGCGGGCAGCCGTGCATCGCCATGCGCGTGGTGAAAACCAACATCCCGAGTTTCGAGGATCTCGGACTCCTGCCAATTGTGCGCGCGCTGGCGGAAACGCCGCGCGGCATCGTGCTCGTGGCCGGCTCCACGGGCGCGGGAAAATCGACGACGCTGGCGGCGATGCTTCAACACATCAACACGCATTTCAAAAAGCATATCATCACGCTCGAAGACCCGATTGAATACACGTTCGAGGAAAATCGCAGCGTGATCGAGCAGCGGGAAATCGGCCTCGACACGCGAACGTTCGAGCACGCGCTTCGCAACGTCCTGCGGCAGGACCCGGACGTGATCATGCTCGGAGAAATGCGCGACGCGACGAGTTTCAGCGCGGCGATGCGCGCGGCGGACACCGGGCATCTCGTGCTCTCGACCGTCCACACGACCAATGCCGCGCAGTCGATCACGCGCGTGCTGGAGTTTTTTCACGCGGACGAGCGCGAGCAGGTGCGCAGGCAACTCGCGGCGACGCTCGTGGCGGTGATTTGCCAGCGCATGACGCCGACCAAGGATGGCGGCATTGTGCCCGCGCTCGAAATTTTACGGAACAACTCCACCGTCCGCACGCTCATCGAGGAAAACCGGATCGAGAAACTTCCCGCCGCGATTGAAACCGGCAGCGAGGACGGAATGCAGAATTTCAATCAGGCGCTGCTCGCGCTGGTGAAGGAAGGCAAAATCACGCAGGAAGCGGCGCTCGCGAAGGCGTCGAATCCCGACGCGCTGCGGATGAATTTCAAGGGCATTTTCCTGACCGAGGGAAAACGGATTTTGGGATAACCCGCCGGCGTTTTATTTTTTCAAGGCGGCGTCGAGGCTCACGTCGCCGCCAGTTTTCGGGCCGAGGAAAAAGCCGTCCCCACGGTTGTTGAGTTGATCAACAACCCCGTGGAAAATAGTTTGCTTCAGGCTGACGGGGTGCAGGAAGTAGCCGGTGAACGCGCCGGTGAGCGGAGCCAACTGCATGGACACGCTGCCGGCGGGCGTGGCGCGAACGGCGTTCGCGAGCGAAATCGCCAACTGCCGGGTCAGCGGCGGGGAAAGTTCGCCACGCGAAAAGGTGATGGACGGCGTTTCCGCGAGCGGAAGGACGCGCGTGTTGCGAGCCGGAGGCGTGTAGGCCGAGCCGGCAACGGTCATCGGAATGTTGATGACGAACGCAGAACTCGGGATCGTTTTCAACCACACCAGCGGACCGCCAAAGGTGACCGGCTTGAGGTTGGAAAAAGTCGCGTTGCCAAAGATCACGCCTTGATTGGGCGTGAGCGCGAAGAGCGGCCAGGAG
>JANXWU010000272.1 GCA_025350985.1 Spartobacteria bacterium
TGGAAAAGAAATTGCGCACCGTCCAGGAACTGCCGATTGAGGAAGCCGCGCAACTGCTCGGAGCCGAGGGCGCGCTGGATGAAGAGGCGGAGGCGCCGGGGGATGCGGACGAGAGTGCTCCATGAACTCGGCACGAATTTCCCGCCGGACGTTGATTTTCGCGGGCTCGATGGCGTTCCTCACCGGGGCGTCCGCCGCCGAATCGAGACTACATGTGCTCGCCACTTTTGCGCCGATGTTTTGCTTTGCACAAAATGTCGCTGGTGAAGCGGCCGACGTGGAGATGCTGCTTCCGCCCAACGCCGAGCCGCACAACTACGCGCTCTCGCCGGGCGACTTGAAGAAAATCGCGCGCGCCGATGTGATCGTGGAGAACGGCCTCGGCGTGGAATCCTGGCTCGAAAAGACGCTCGCTGCCGGCACAAAAACCGGGGTGGTGCGGATAGTGGCGAGTACCGGAATCGACACACGCGCTGGCAATCCGCACGTTTGGCTCGACCCGGTGCTCGCGCTTCGCGAAGTGGAAAATATCCGGCGGGGACTGGCGGCAAAAGATTCGGCGAACTCGGCGATTTACGCGAAAAATGCGGAGGCATATTCCGAGCAACTGCGGAAACTCGACGTCGAAATTCGCGAGGCCACCGCGAAGATCCATGACAAGCAACTGCTCACCCTGCACGACGCGTTTCGCTATTTCGCCGTGCGCTACGGATTCGAAATCGTCGCGGTGATCGAGCCCTTTCCGGGCCGGGAGCCAACTCCCAAATACGTGCGGAATCTGCGCGAGCTGATCGTGCAAAAAAAAGTGCGCGCCATTTTTGCGGAACCGCAGGTTTCTTCGCAGCTCGTGCGTTCCGTGGCGGACACGCTGAAGGTGCCCGTGGCCGCCCTCGACCCGATGGAGACCGGCGCGCCGGCAGCGGATTTTTTCGAAAAGGGAACACGGGCAAACCTCGACGCGTTGAAGAAGGCGTTGCGCTGACTCACCAAACGTCGGCCTCCTGCCCCTCACGAAAGCGTCGGCAAACGCACTTCGTTATTTTCGCGGAAACAGTTATTTTTCCGCCGAATGGAAGCGCTCCAGCCAGCCCGTGACACTCCGGGAAACGATGCCGACGTGCTCTTGCGCGTGCAGGATTTGCATGTGTCGTACGACGACGCGGAAGTATTGCGCGGCGTGTCGATGGAAATTCGGCGCGGCGATTTTGCCTGCGTGATCGGACCGAACGGCGCGGGCAAAAGCACGCTGATGAAAGCCATTGCCGGCCTTGCCCCCATCTCGCGCGGACGAGTCGAGTCGCGCGCGCGGCAGGTCGGTTACGTGCCGCAACAGCTTCCGATTGATCCGGCGCTGCCTTTGACCGTGAGTGAATTTCTTTCCCTGCGGCTGTCGAAGTCGCGCGCGTGGCTCGGCGCCGCCTCAAAGAGCGGACGCATGCAAATCACGGCGCAACTCGCGGAAATCGGAGCCGAACATTTGCTCGACCGCCGGCTTGGAAGGCTTTCGGGAGGCGAGTTTCAGCGCGTTCTCATCGCCTACGCGCTTCTGAACAAACCTGATTTGCTGCTGCTCGACGAACCGCTCACCGGCGTGGACATGCGAGGCGGACTGTCTTTCGACGGCTTGCTGCATCATCTCCACGACCACCGGCGCATCGCGATCCTGATGGTTTCGCACGATCTGCATCTCGTCGAGCATCTCGCCACCGTGGTGTTTTGCGTCAATCGAAACGTCTGTCTTTCCGGCCCTCCGAAAGAAGTGCTAAAACCGGAGAATCTGGCGAAGGCCTACGGTCATCACTCGGGCATGGTGCTCGATCAGAAAGGAAGCGCTTTCATCCCGCTCGGGAGCATCCGCAAATGAACCGTGCGGACGTGGGACTTCCTCAAAAATCCCTTCGCCTTCACTCGCCCGCATGAGCTTTCACCAAATCTTCGTCGAGTTTCTAGAGCTGCCTCAAATGCAGCGGGCGTTCCTGATTGCGGTCATCGCGGGTCCGGTCGCGGGTCTCCTGGGCGCGTTCATCACGTCCCGGCGCATGTCGTTTTTCAGCGACGCCATCGCGCACGCGGCGATGACGGGGGTCGCGCTCGGCTTCACGCTGCGGCTGGCGGATGACACGCGCGGCCCGGCGATGCAGGGGACGCTGGTGATTTTCTGCGTCGCCATCGCGCTCGTGATGGCGTGGCTGTTCGAGCGCACGACCCTGCACACCGATACCGTCATCGCCTTTTCGTATGCGGGCAGCGTCGCGCTCGGGGTTGTGCTCATCTCGCGGCTGCGCGGTTATCGCGTCCTCGAAGGCGCGCTCTTCGGCGACATCCTGGCTGCATCCTGGGCCGATGTGTGGACGATCACCGCCCTCGCAGTCGTCACGCTTGGGTTTCTTTTTCTAAACCTGCGCGCGCTCACTTTGATGGTCGTGCAGGAGGATTTGGCGAGACTCGAAGGCTTCCGCACCCGCCGGCTCAACTACTTTTTCGTCGTGCTCGTCGCGGTCGTCGTCGCGCTGCTGCTGCGGCAGTTGGGGGCCCTGCTCATCAGCGGCCTCGTCGTAGTCCCCGCCGCCTCCGCGCGAGTGGTCGCTGGCACTTTTCGACGCATGCTTTTGCTGAGTGCCGTCTTCGGGTTGACCGGTGCGGCGACGGGAGTTTTTTCCTCCTATCATCTCGACACGCCGACCGGGCCCACCATCGTGCTGGCCGACGTGGCCCTGTTGACCGCCTGCCTCCTGTTCGCCTGCGTCACGCGCCCTCGCCCACCGCTGGCTCGCCAAACGCCAGGTCAAAGCCGGGGCAAAGATTGGTGAGCTATACAACCCCGCCCATAGCTACGATTGCTTCATCACTACATCGCCCGATAAATGATCTCCAGCGCCATCACCGCGTAGGAGGTTACCAGCACGGGGTCTTTTTCCCACCAACGGCCGCTGTCGGTGTTGCTCCATGAGCCATCGGGTTTTTGCAAATCAAGTAGCTTCTTGGCTAGATCAAGCTTCCAATCAACCTTCCGGCCGTCGGGCAGTGCGAGCTTGTCGGCGCCGTAGGTGGCTAGGGCCTTGGCGATTGTGTTGTAGTAGTAATAGCGGCCCTGCATTCCCATGCCGGGGTTTTCGTCCAGCGTGTAATTTTTTTGCAGCCACTCAAACACTGCCTGCACGCGCGGATCATCCCTCTTCACGTCGGAGTAGATGTAACTCAGCAGGCCATCATAACTAATGCTGCCATAACTCCGCAGCGCCGTCTTGCCATCGGGTAATTCCATTTTGCCGGCCTGACTTTTCCCTGGGTAGTAGATGAAGCCGCCCTTGTTCTTCTCGTCCCCGCTGGCGTAGGGCTCCTTGTTATACTCCGGCAAGTTCTGGCACCGCTGGATGAAACCAACGGCCGCCTTCCAATCAAGGTCCAGGCCCGCCGCAACCTCGACGCCCTTCAAATGCTGCGTGGCGTGCATGGCTTCCAGCGCCATTACCATGTTTGAAAGGTCGGAGTGCTTGTTGTCATCGCCATAACCGATGCCGCCGTCGTGCGGGTCACCTTCCAGATGGTGCTGGCTTTTGACTAGAAACTCTCGTCCTTTGCGGAGTAAGTCGTTGTATTTCGACTCATCAGCGGCGAGGAGGGTCATCATCGCGACAGACGTGTTGTAGTTGAGCAAGTCTTCCTTCTTGTAAATGCCGCCATCGGGATGGGTGCAACTGAGCAGGTAATCCACACCCTTCGTGATCACGCCCGACTTGTCCTTAGTGTAACGTCCTTCCGTGTCGCGCAGAAAGGCCGTCAAGGCCAGTCCGCTAATGGCGGGATAGTCGGGCGTTGAAAACCAGCCTTCCGGCTTTTGCTGCTCCTTCAAGAAGGCCAGGCCTTTGTCGATGGCGTGCTGGACTTCACGGCGAAGCGACACATTGCCGGCATCGCGCGGGATAAGTTGTTCTTTCGTCTCGGCGGCGCGCGAACTGGACGCAACGATTAACGCAGCAACGGATAGGATGATAAACAGTGTCTTCATAGTTAATGATATTTGACTGATCTGTGAACTTAGGGCCGGGCAGTTTCAAGTTGGATGGTTATTTCCACCGGAGTGTCTTTTGCCGGAGTTTTTGCGGGATCGACGAGCCAGATGGAATCGTTGTCCCGACCCGGCCGGGGGTTGTTGATGAGTGCCGTCGGGTCGGTAACCAAGGCGATCACCGAACCTTCGACCTGCGCCGCGAATTTGCCACCACCGTAAAAGCCGGAGCCGTTGTAAGTCCACGGGCCACGCGAGGCATTGCGTTTCGTCTTATCGTTAAGCACGAACTCCTCGACCGGCACTCGCTTCTCAACCTCGCCGGATTTCCATTTCACAAAGATGATAACATTGTCGCCTTTGAGCGCAGGTGCATGAGAGAGCGCCGCAGCATTGAGTTGCCCGCTGGCGTTGACCTCGCCTTTACTCTCGGGGCTTCCCTTCGCGCCGAGGAGAAGCATCGCGGTGTGCAAATGGAACGGCTCGATCGCCGTCGCGAACAGGCTCTCGTGCGTCTTACCAGTGTGATGAACGAGCAGATATTCGATAAGGCCATCGTTCATCTGGACCGTGGCGGAAAAGCTGGCGCTACGGTTGTTGCGGTCGAGTTTCACCCCGCCGATTTGGTAGATATTGCCGCCAAGGTTGCGGACTTGGGGTTGAAGGTTTTTGGACGCCTCATCCCCGGCATACAATCTTGCTGGGATAATGAACATCAATGCGAGTGCAAGCCGTGAGAACATAGTTACTTCAAAGAAACGGTTAACGCTGATAGAGCGGCACGTAGTGGTAAGGCATCGCGAGGATGACCGTGTTCACCGCCGTGGTAAAGGTTGGTCCGGGGCCTCCGTCGCGTGAAGGCTCCCAGTGGACTAGGTCTGCCTGTCGATGCGCGTCCTTGAGGATGGCTGCTCGTTCACCTTGATACCAGTTCCTCCAAGTCTCGCCACCAATCATGTAATGCGCGGGCGCGGCGTAGTAATGACCATAAGTGTAGAACTGATGGTCGGTGCGATTTTTGAAAAGATACTCCGAACCTTTCAGCACCAGCGGATCGTCGTACTGGCCGCAGACTTGGAGCGAGTAAATAGCCGCCGCCGTGCGTGAGAAGCCGGGGTTCTCATGCGGGCGGTAGGCGAACGCTCCGCGTTTTTCATCCCAGCAACTGCGGACATACTTGATTGCGTTGTCGATGGTTTCCTGTGGCACGTCGAGGCCGGCATTCTTTGCCGCGCGCAAGGCGACGACTTGCAGCACAGTCACGGAGATGTCCGCGTCGCGCGGAGTGGGTGAGTAACGCCAGCCGCCTTCTTTGTTTTGCGCGCCTAGGATTAGTCTGATGACTTGTTCCAGCTTGGGGCGAATCTGTGGTGAGCGGGTCTGGCCGTAGATTTCGCCAAGGGCAATAGTCGCAATCCCGTGGCTATACATATACTCATTGCCCTTCGGGTCGCGATACTTGCCATCGGGTTGAATTTGATCGAGCAGGAACTGCATCCCGAGCGTCACGTTCCGGCTATACTCTCCTTCCTCCGGCAGGTTGCCGGTCGCCAGGAAAGCCATCAGCACATAGCCAGTCATGGCCACGCCGTATTGTTGGGTCCGGGTTCCTTTGGAAGTGGACCACCCGCCGCTGCTGTCCTGAATCGAAGAAAGGTATTTCAAGGCGCCTTTGATCATCGATTCGGTCTCCGCATCGACTACCACATTGTCCGGCGCGGCAGGATCGGCGAAGAGGAAGCCGGTGGTCGCGAAAAGGCTCAGCGTTAAGGCGAGCAGCAAGCGCAGGGTCATGGGATTAGTTCAAGCTGAGAACCTTTCAGCCTTGAGGAAAAGAAGTTGTGTCATTGCGACGGTGCAGTCCCGCGCGGAGGTAAATGCTATGCCGGCTCACTTACCCGCGCCATTGGCGAGGTTCTGAAAATACTGTTCGACGGCGGCTCCGTACTCCTGCGGATATTTTTCCGATTGCGATTGCTCGATGGCGCGGCGGTCGCGTGCCGGGAGACTTAGGAAACGTCCTTTGGCCGTTGCAGCAGCGCGTCCATTCGCTTGAACTTCAGTTTGGGAAGTTTGGTAGTAACTGCCGGCGCTGCTTCCTTTGCCTTCGCTCTGGCCTTGTCCCTGCCCCTGGCCTTGACCTTGACCTTGACCTTGTCCCTGTCCTTGCCCCGGAGATTTGCCTTGTCCGGGTTTACCACCTTGCCCCTGACCCGGGGTCTGGCCTTGTCCCTGGCCGGGTTGACCACTTGGGCTGTCAGCACTGGCGAGGCCGGCTTGGGCCTGGGCGAGTTGCGCTTGAGCAGAGGCGAGAGCGGCTTGCGCGGCGGCGGCGCTGGATTGTGCGTTAGGTGTGTTACCGGAAGCGGCGGCACCGGTGGCTTCGGCGAGAGCTTTCTCGGCTTCGCGTAAAGCGGGTTGCAACGCTTCGGGCGCGTTGCCATTGGCAGCGGCGTCGGCGACTTTTCCAGCGGCTTCTTTCAAATCGGAGGCCGCTTTCTGTAACTCTGGCGAAGGTGCTCCACCCTGGCCTTTTTCGCCGGGCGCGCTTGGCGATGAACCTTTGCCTTCCGATCCTTTGGCGGCTTCCGCGCCCTTCGCCGCTTCACCGCCTTTTTCGCCCTGCGCGTCGGGTGAACCTTTCGCGGCTTCTGGATTCTTCGCGCCCTGTTCTGGCGGTGCGCCTTTTTCACCCTCGCCTTTTTCAGCGGCAGCCTGGGCGGCTTGCGCGGCGTCGATTTTATCCTGCGCCTTCGCGACTTGCTGCTGGGCTTGGGCTAGTTGAGCGGCAACTTGAGCGTTGGCGGCGGGATCGGTCGGCGGTTGGGGCTGGCCGAGTTGTTCCTTGTCGGCGGCGATTTGCTGCTGGATCGCGTCCTGGGCTTTATAGAGATCCTTGAGCGTCTCGGCGACGGACGGTTGGGCGGCGTCGGCTTTCGCTTGTTCGAGTGCGGCTTTCGCGTTGGCCATTTGTTTTTGCGCGTCGGCCAAGGCTGGTTGCGCGGGCGAATTGGCGGGCACTTGCTTTGCGATTTCGTCCGCTTTTTTCTGCTGGGCGGCGTCGGTGCGCGGCGCGAGTTGTTTCATGGCCTCTGGCTGGGAATCGGCCTTGGCAGCGGCTTTGGCGACATCGGCTTCAAGTTTTTGCTGGTCGCGAATCAAGTTCGCCAGCGCCTCCTCGGCGCGCTTCGCCTGTTCCAAATCCTTTTTCGTGTTCTCGATTTTCGCGATCTCCGCCTTCAACTGCTCGTCGGCCTTGGCCAGCGCGTTGGCGGCTTCCTGCTGCTTCGGCGCGGCGTTGGCAGCCTGCTCGGGTTTCGGCAACGCGTCGGCGGCTTTCTGCATCGCGTTCGCGGCTTGGGCGAGTTGCGCGGCGGCTGGCGGCGACTCCGGCGCGGCCTGACGCGCGAGTTGCGATGCCTGTTTGCGCAGCTGCTCCTGCTGTGCCGCCGCCGTCTTCGCCTGCTGCGGGTCTTGCGCGTTCGCTTTTTTCACAGCGTCCTCCTGCTTCATCAGGTTGCGCGTCTCGCTTTCGAGTTGTTTTAACTTGGCGAGCTGGTCCTGATTCGCGTCGCGCTTGGGTTCGTCGGCGGTTTTTTCCTGAAGCAACGCGAGCGCTTTTTCGAGGTTCGCGAGTCCGTCTTTTTCGTTTTGTAAAATGTTCGGCGCGCCGGGTTCGCTGTAATTTCCCAAACCGATGCGCGCGACCTGGATGTTGCCCGTGGCCGCCTGCACCGGCATCGCCACTTCCGGCGCGTCGGGTTGCAACTGCCGCGTCAGCGCGTCGCCGCGCGCCGCGAGTTCGGTCTCCGCGTTTTGCGCCTGCGTCAAAGCCTCGCGCGCCGCGGCGTCGCGGACGCGGTGCGTGGCGACGTTGTCCGTGCGGCTGATGACCTCGCGTTGTTGCGCGATCATTTCCTGCAAATCCTTCACCGCGTCGCGCAGACCTTTTGGCCGCTCCTTCGCGGGCGCGAGCAACTGCGCCAGCGTGCGCAACTGGGCGCGCGCGGTATTTTCCGAGGCGACCGCCTGCTCGATCTGCTGCTGCTGCAACGCGGCGGTGGCGGCGGCGAGCACTGGCGTGAGCACCTTCGCCTGTTGCGCGCCCTGTTGATAACGCGGCGCGAGATCGTCCACCGACGCGCCGATGAGGTCTTTGGTGAACGCGTCGATTTTTCCGACGACGATTTTGAACTCGTCGCCCATCGCCTGCTGCTCGCTCGCCTGGCCTTGCAGCGACGCCTTGCGCGCCTCATCGACTTGCAGACCGGAGCGCGCGTCGGGCAATTTCCCGAGGTCGGCGGCGTTTTGCAGGTTGATCGACTGCCGCTCCGCGAGCTGCGCGACGGCGGCGGCGATTTCAAGCGCCTGCTGGTTGCGGAGGTGCGCGGCGATGAGTTGTTTGAGAGAAACGACGAGCCGTTTCTGGCCGGAATACGCGTCGGCAACGGCGGACTTCGCGCCGCCGGAAGTCCGCGCGCGCTGGAGCAAATCGACGACCTGCTGCATCTCTTTCTGGCTCAAATTTTCGAGCAACCCTTGCAGTCTTTTCAGCGTGCCAACCTCGTCGCTCTTGATGCCGTTGCGCTCGTACTCGCCGATCATCACCGAGATGCGCGCCGCGATTTGTCGCGACTCGGATTGGATTTGCTGCTGCCGCGACTCGCCTTTGCGCAGAGCATCCTCGGAGGCGGGGTCAGCGTGCGCGAGCGGCGAGAGGAGGACGAGGACAAGCAGCGTGCGCGGGAACTTTTTGGCGCTCATGGTTTTGGGGTGAACGCAGCAGCGTAAGCGGGGGCGGTTAAAACTCAAGGCTCGGACGATGTCGGGACTGGAGCGTTGTCCTGACTCCCGCGGCCTCGCTGATTTTTCCCCGTTTGCACGGGGATGCGTTTGCTGTTTACTCCACCGCTCTATGGAAAAAGTCGTCATCGTCGGCACCGGTTGCGCCGGACTCACGGCGGCCATTTACGCCGCGCGCGCCAATTTTTCCCCGCTCGTCCTCGAAGGCCACGAACCGGGCGGGCAGCTCAGCACCACGACGCTGGTGGAAAATTTTCCCGGCTTTCCCGACGGCATCGACGGCCCGCAATTGATCATGAACATGAAGTCGCAAGCTGAGCGATTCGGCGCGCGCTTTTCCTTCGCCCAACTTCAGGATTTCGAGCCGCAGCCGGACCATCTTCGCTTGAAAATCGACGACGCGTGGATGGAAAGCCGGACGCTGATTATCGCGTCGGGCGCGTCGGCAAAGTGGCTGGGTCTGGAAAACGAAAAGCAAATGGTCGGGCACGGGCTGACCTCGTGCGCGACGTGCGATGGCGCGTTTTATCGCAACGTCCCGGTGTGCGTCATCGGTGGCGGCGACTCGGCGGCGGAGGAGGCGACTTTCCTGACGCGGTTCGCGTCGAAGGTTTATTTGATTCATCGCCGCGACTCGTTGCGGGCGTCCAAAATCATGGCGGACCGCGCGCTGGCTAATCCGAAAATCGAGCTGATTTGGGACACGACTCCCACGCGCTACATCGCTGATGACGCGGGCGAGATGCGCGCGGTGCAGTTGAGAAATGTGAAAACGGGCGAGGAGCGGGAGCTGGAGGTGAAGTGCGTGTTCGTCGCCATCGGCCACACGCCCAACACTGTGCCGTTCCGCGGCAAACTCGACATGGACGAGAACGGTTACCTGCTGCAAAAAACCGGCACGCACACGAACATTCCGGGCGTGTTTGCGGCGGGCGACGTGGCGGACCACGTTTACCGGCAGGCAGTGACGGCCGCAGGCGAGGGCTGCGCCGCCGCGCTGGATGCGGAGAAATATCTCGCGAATTTCGAGCACTGAGATTTTGAATCTGGAACGCAGGAATTCAGGATAAGGTTTTGTGACTTTGCGCTTTTCTAGTTTCTCAGTTTTTCTCCGCGTCCCGGCGCCTCCGCTTTAATAAAAGCCGCGTGAAAATCTGCGATCTCACGCAGTTTTATTCGCCGCGCGGAGGAGGCGTGAAGCGGTACCTGCACGAGAAAATCGCTTTTATTCAGCACGGCACCTCGCACGAGCATGTGCTGATCGTGCCCGGCGAAAAGGACAGCGTCATCCGCCACGGGCGCGCAAAAATTTACACCGTCCGCGCGCCGCTCGTGTCGCGGGCGGCGCAGTATCGTGTGTTGCTGCGGCTGCGATGCGTCGCGGACATTTTGGAGCAGGAAAAGCCCGACTTGCTGGAGTCCGCCGATCCTTACCAACTCGGGTGGCTCGCCGTGGCGTGTGGCCGCGAACTGCGGATTCCCGTCGTCGCGTTTTATCATTCGCATTTTGCCGAGGCTTATGTGCAACCGGCAGCGCGCCGTTTCGGGCAGGCTTTCACCGAGTGGGCTATGGACGGGGCGCGGCGCTACACCGCAAATCTTTACAACCGGTGTGCCGCGACCTTGGTGCCATCGCCCGCGCTCGCGGCTGAATTGCGCACTTGGGGCGTGGCCAACACGCGGCCCGCCGACCTCGGCGCGGACATGGAAACTTTCTCCTCCACACCCAACGACGCGCTCGCGACTCGCGCCGAAATGCATCTGCCGATCGACCGCCTGTTGCTGCTCTACGTCGGACGGCTCGCGCCGGAAAAAAACACGCACACTTTGTTCGAGGCGTTTGAAATTCTCACGTCCGCACAGCCGGGACGTTTTCATTTGCTGGTCGTGGGCGACGGTCCGCAGCGGCAAATGCTCGCGGCGCTCCAGGCAAAAACCGGAGCCGTCACGGGACTGGATTACTGCACGGAGTCGTCGCGTCTCGCGCGGATTTATCGCGCGGCGGACCTGTTCGTCCATCCCGGCGTGCTGGAAACTTTCGGTCTCGCCGCGCTGGAAAGCCAGGCGTGCGGCACGCCGGTCGTGGGCATTCGTGGGACGCGGATGGACCGCATTATCTTTGGCGGACTCGCGTCGTGGGCGGAGGAGAACAGCGCCCGCGCGCTGGCGGAAGCGGTTGAAAGAATGAGCACGCTCGACTTGCCCGCCCTCGGAAAAACCGTCGCGCGCGAATCAGCCGCGCGATTTTCGTGGCCGAATATTTTCCGTCGCCTCTTCGCGATTTACGACGAAACTGTGGCCAACTTTACGCCGCCCCGCTGATGTCCGAGCCTGCCATTTTTCGCAAATATTCCCGCAGCGACCGTCCCGCGGTGCGGCGTCTTTGTTGCGAGACCGGATTCCTCGGCAATCCGATCGATCCGGTCTTTGAGGACCGCGAACTGTTCGCCAATTTTCTGACGGCGTACTACACCGACTGCGAGCCGGAGTGCGCGTTCGTGGTCGAGTTGGACGGTGAAATCAAAGGCTACCTGCTCGGCTCGCGGCAGCCGTTGCGGCAGCAGGTTTACAACCTCGGCCAAAACGTCCGGCTGTTTGCCCGCGCCCTTTTTCGTTACCCCGGCTACAACGAAGCGTCGCGCCGATTCATCCGCTGGATTCTATGCAACGGCTGGCGGGAGGTGCCCGCCGCGCCCGCGCGCATGGCGCATTTTCACATTAACCTGCTGCCTGAAGTGCGCCGGCTGGCGTCCACCATCGAGTTGATGGAGGCGTATCTCGCGCACCTGCGAGCGCACGGCGAGAAGAGAGTTTACGGACAGATGGTGACGTTCGGAAATCGGCGGGGGACGAAAATGTTCGAGCGCTACGGCTTTCGCGTTTTGAACAAAGCGGAGATTTCCAAATACACACGGCTGCATCCGGGACCGGTCTTTCTCTGCACGGTGATCAAGGACATCGAGGATGAAAGCCGGATTTACTCGCGCTTGCCGGCGAGGGCGTGAGCACCCTTGGGCGAAGTGAATTCGTGCGGCGATCGGAGCCCGGTTTCCGCCGCGGAGCGCTACCCCGCCGTCTGCCGCCCGGAGCGTTGCAGGACGAAAGAAATCGTCCGCACCAATTCCTCGGTGTTCACCGGTTTGGTCAGCACCAGCGCGTTGATGCGTTTCAAAAAGTCGTTCACGTTCGGCTTGTCGCTGTGGCCGGTGATGAAAATAAAACGGTCGCAGAGCTGCGGTTTCGCACGCTGGACCGCGGTGTAAAACATGTCGCCGGGCATCGTCGGCATCATCATGTCACACATGATCACGTCGAAATCCAGAGCCATGACCTCGCGCAAACCCTCCACGCCATTACGCACCGTCGTCACGACGAAATTCCTGGTTTCCAGCAGCGCCTTGAGCGTGTCGGCCAACTCCACGTCGTCGTCCAGGAGAAGGATGCTTTTGATTTCCAAACGGGTCTCCGGCGAGGAGGAAGGACGTGGCGACGATGACATTGCCGCGACCCTAGCAGACTTGCGGCAGGGTGTCATCGTGAATGAACCGAAACGCGCCATGAAAAGCAGTCGTGGAGTCGCGCGGGTTGGATTTGAAGGCTGACAAAACCGCGCGCTCCGGGCACGATGCTTCGCGACGGCGAAACTCCCTCGACCCGCAACCCTCGGCTCGCACCAGCTATGAACTCCCACCTCCTGACCAGCGCCACGGAAAAAACTCTTGCCATCATCATGGGCGGCGGCGCGGGTTCGCGTCTGTTTCCGCTGACCAAAGACCGCGCCAAACCCGCCGTGCCACTCGCGGGAAAGTATCGGCTCGTGGACATTCCGATTAGCAACTGCATCAACTCCGACCTCGGCCACATTTACATTCTCACGCAGTTCATGAGCGCGTCGCTGCACCGTCACATCAGCAGCGCCTATAAATTTGACCGGTTCTCGCGCCGGTTCGTGGAAATCCGCGCGGCGCAGCAGACGCACAGCGGCGCGCAGTGGTATCAGGGTACCGCCGACGCCGTGCGGCAGAACTTGCAGGATTTTTTGCAATGGCCGTACGACTATTTTCTCATCCTCAGTGGCGATCAGCTTTACCACATGGACTACCGCGAAATGCTCGCGCGGCACATCCAGAAAAAGGCGGACATCACGCTCGCGACGCTGCCCGTTTCGCGCGATCTCGCGACTTCGTTTGGCATCATGCAAAGCGCCGCCGACGGACGCATCGAGCGCTTTGAGGAAAAGCCGAAAGACCCCGCGCTGCTCGACCAACTGCGGATGCCCGTGGCCGCGCTCAAGGAAATGGGCCGCGCCGAAACGGAGGAACTCTACGAAGCCTCGATGGGCATTTACATTTTCAATCGCCAAACCCTGATCGAATGCCTCGACAACGACCTTGTCGATTTCGGCAAACACATCATTCCCGGCGCGATCCAGAAGTACCGCGTCGAGAACTTCGTCTTCGAGGGTTATTGGGAGGACATCGGGACCATCCGCGCCTTTTTCGACGCGAACCTCGCCCTCACGAACCCGGTGCCGCCGTTTAATTTCTTCGACACGACCGCGCCGATTTTCACCCACGCCCGCTTCCTGCCCGCGACGAAAATCAACGGCGCGACCGTTCGGCAGGCGATCATTTCCGACGGCTGCATCATCTCCGACGCCCACATCGAACGAGCGGTCGTCGGCGTCCGCAGCTACATCAACAGCGGCACCACCATCCGCCATTCGATCATCATGGGCGCGGACTTTTACGAAGCCGACCTCGCCGCCAAAACCAACAGCCTCGTGCCCCTCGGCATCGGCAAAAACTGCACGATCGACCACGCCATCATCGACAAGAACGCGCGCATCGGCGACGGCGTGGTCATCACGACCGAGGGCAAGCCCGATCATTACGACGGCGACAATTACTTCATCCGCGACGGCATCGTGATCGTGCCAAAAGGCGCCACGATCCAGCCGGGAACGTGGATTTAAGCGGGTTCGCAGCCGCTCACGTCAGCAGGGTTTCCAGTTCGTCCACGCGCCGTGCGAACAGTTCCAGCGTGCGCGCGATCGGCTCCGGGCTCGACATATCCACGCCGGCGTCGCGCAGCGTCGGGATCGGATACTTCGACCCGCCGGATTTCAGAAAGCCGAGATACGCCTCGACGTCCGCTGCGCCTCCGTTGAGAACTTTTCCCGCGAGCGCGACCGACGCCGACATGCCCGTGGCATATTTGTAAACGTAAAACGCGCTGTAGAAATGCGGGATGCGCAGGCATTCGAGCGCGAGTTCTTCGTCGATGGCAAAGTTCGGGCCGAAGTACGCGTCGAGCAGATTTCGATAGGCGGCGCGGAATGTTTCGAGCGTCAATGCCTCGCCCGCCTCCTCCATCGCGTGCGTGATTTTTTCAAACTCCGCAAACATCGTCTGCCGGTAAACGGTCCCGCGAATGTCGTCGATTTGCCGGTTGATCAGATACGCGCGCATCCGGGGGTCGTCAGTCGTTTCGAGCAGGTGATGAGTGAGCAATTCTTCATTGAATGTGCTCGCGACCTCTGCCGAAAAAATCGGGTAATCGTAGTTTTGAAATTCCTGATTCCGCTGGGAAAACCACGAGTGCATCGAGTGCCCCGCCTCGTGCGCGAGGGTGTAAACGTCCGAAAACACGTCGTCCTTGTAGTTCATCATCATGAACGGCGGATTGCCGTAGCTCGATGAACTAAACGCCCCACTGCGCTTGCCTTTCGTCTCGTAACGGTCGCACCAGCGCTGCCGCTGCAAGCCCGCCGCAAGCGTGCCCACATACTCGTCGCCGAGCGGCTTCAGCGCCTCGATCACCTTGTTTGTGGCCTCGTCAAAACTGACGCGCGTGTCGATATTCGCGACCATCGGCACGTATGTGTCGTAGTGATGAATCTCGGCCAGTCCCAGCACGCGCCGGCGCAGCGCGTAATAGCGATGCAACGCCGGCAGGTTCGCGCGTACGGTCGCGATCAGATTGTCATAAACGCTCACCGGCACGTCGTCGTGGAACAGCGCCGCCTCGCGCGCCGATGGATAATTCCGCGCTCTCGCGCGAAAAACATCCGAACGCACCGACGACGCCAGACTCGCCGCGAGCGTGAACTGATGATCTTTGAACTCGACGTAAAACTGCCGGAACGCGCGCTCGCGAACGGCGGGGTCGCGCTGCACCAGGAATGAACTGAACGAACTTTGCGTCAGCGCGCGCTCGACGCCTTTTTCATCCACGAGCGTGCCGAATTTCATATCGACGTTCGTGAGTTGCGAGAACGTCTCGTGATGTCCCGAGAGCGACGACCCGCCCAACGCGAGCAGCCGCTCCTCGCACTCGCTGAGTGTGTGTAGCTTGAGACGCCGGATTTTTTTCAGCGAAATCACCCACGTTTCCAAAATCGGATCGGCGAGGAAACGTGCGAACGCGGCATCGTCGATCGCCTGAATTTCCGGGGTCATGAACGCGCTCATCTCGGCGACTTTCGTGAGCAAATTTTCGAGCAATCCCTCGCGGCACAGGTTTTCGTCATTCGCGCTGTCCTCCGATCCTTTGAGCATCGCGTAATGATTCAGCCGCTCGATTTTCAGCGACAAAAGTTTGTCGAACTCCAAACACTCCCGCAGCGCCGCCGCTGACTCGCCGACTCGTCCCTTGAACTTTGCGATTTCCGCATGGCTCCGCTGCAACTCGGCAAGGTCTTCACTCCACGCCGCCGGGGTCGGATAAAGCGGCGTCAAATCCCAAGTTTCCGCGGGTGCGACTTCATCGCGCGTCAGAGTTTGTTTGGCGTCGCCTACGGATTCGTCCTTCCAAAAAATGCGGGTCGATTTCATAGAAAAATTTCCCACCAACTGACACCGGCTTCCCCTCAGTGTAAACGTGGAAGCCGCTCAAGTTCTCACCGGTGTCGTCGCCGATCTCGTGTGGTTATGCAACCTACAGGGCCCCACAGTGCATTTTTAGGTTGAGGATATTCACCGCATATTCACATTAACTCATGCTTGAAATCTTGACCGTTGGTTACGAGGGGCTTGATCCGAAGAAATTTTTCACCCTCTTAAAACGGTGTGGCGTGGAAATGATAATCGATGTGCGCGAGCTTCCTCTCAGCCGCAAAAGAGGGTTTTCGAAAGGGGCGCTGGCGGCGTTATGTGATCAGGAGGAAATCGAATATACCCATATTCCCGAACTGGGATGCCCGCGCGACGTGCGTCATGAATATCGGGAGGATTCCGATTGGGCGAACTATACGATCCAGTTCAAACAGCATTTGGTTCAACAAAAAGAACCCTTGGAAAGAGTCGCCAAGCTTGCGGACAAGCGCCGTATTTGTCTTCTTTGTTACGAAACGGATTTCAATTTTTGTCACCGCACTTACGTCGCCGAGGCGCTTGCGCCGCTCATCGGTGGCGATGTGAAAATCTCCCACCTCACCGGGCCTATAAAAGGTCGAGTTGTTGTTCTCTCGGAACAGGCGGCGGCGTAGGCGGATAGATCACGCCGACGATCAGCCAGCGGTGCGGGTGCGCGAGCATCGTGCCGAGGAGGAAAGCTAGGCGGCGTTTGGTGAAAAAATCGCGTTCGACTTTGTCGCGAAAGGCAGATTCCCAGCCGCTCGGGCCATGCCTCCTCATGCAATTCCAGTAGAGCGCGCCGAATTCCCAATCCGTCACCTTGTGGCGAAACTCCTTCGACCCGTCCGCCGTTATACACTCATACCGGTAGCGGAAGTCGTAGGGCACCTTGCGCAACTCGGTGCGATTGCGCACATCCGCTGAGTCAAACAAGCCGTCGGCGCTAAGCTTCGCCAGTTCGTCCTCAGTCCAGTCGGCGCTTTCTGCGGACGTGATTTCCAAGGCGATGCATCGGCTCGGCTCGACCAAACCGAGCGTCTCCTTGCTCGTCTTTCGACGCTCTTCTAAGGCATCAGGATCGGAGACGACATGCGGCCGGATGACGGCCAACCGCTTTACCCAGCCATCGGAAGTATCGACCTCTTCGCGCAGTCGAATAATCGAATCCGTTTCGATCTTTCTGCTCTCGGGCCTTCGATCCGAAGTTTTGGTCGATAGCTTTACCCGCACCCACTCCCATCGCTTGAACTGGTCTTCGCCTTGCAATAGCCGGAATGGAATAGGAAAAAGGCGCCGCATCATGCCTTCCCGGGTCACACCAGCAACACACGTCGTTTCGCGATACTGCTTACTCGGCGTGGGGTAAGTCTTCGTCAGAATCAAAACATCTTCAGTGAAAAACTCAGATGACATTTTTGTTGTTTTTGTACTGCCCGGCTAACTTAAAGAATCTCGCTTGCCGCGAAGCTCCATGATTGACGCTGGTTTCGTTTGCTCACAAAAGTCTTGCGCGGAGTATTTCAAAGCAATCGCTGCGACACCTCCCACCAGAACCGGAATATGTATATCCCAGTGAGCGAAAGCGTCGCACAGCGACTTCGTCAATGTCCCCGCGGTATAAAGCTCGGGAAGTTTACTCGACCAAACTTGGTAAATTGGGCTGTCCTGATCGCAGATTACCTTCCAACTTACGCGCTTAACGAATGCTGACGCTCGCTTTCCGAGATTGAGCGGTTTCGCTGCTTCACTCGGTCTAGGGAGAAGCTTTTGATCTGCGGCAGGTAGTTGCAGTATTGCATCTCCTCGCAGTTCTAGCAGGAGTTGGACAGCTCTCGTCGGAAGGGCGCTTCCCATTAACTCAAAGATTTCGTCGTCGCTTTTGCCCTGCTGAATTAACAGCACTGCCTGTTCATGAACCCGGTCCGGCTTTAGCTCACCTTCATAAGTGCCGATGGTCTCGCATAGGATGCCTTCTTCTTCGATGCGCTCAATGAATCGACGTTCATGCCTCTGGCGGCTACTTGGTGACTGAATCCTCGAAACCCGCTTTAACACTTCTCGAAAGGACTGTTTCGCTAGTTCAATCTTCTTTTGGCGCAATAAACTCACTCCGCCAAGGAAAGTCGCTTCGAGATGAAGCAAGGTATTCGGGTTCGCTTTTCGTCTGATGCCGATGAAGCCTGACTCGGCAGAAGACGCGTGATTGTTATCGAGAAGACATTCGAAATACCAAAGCTTCGCCTCCAAAAGTTTTGGGTGCGCATATCGTTTCTCAAATAGACGGATGATGTCCTTAAGGACTTCCTCGGCTTCGGTAATTCTTCCAAACGAAGCGGCCCTTTTAAGATTAGCTAAGAGGATTCTGAACCGACGAAGTTCGTCAGTTGATAACGGGTTGCCTGATTCCATGGTTATTGATTTGGAGCTTCCGGTAACCGCGGCGTTCGAGCGCGCTTTGACCCAATGATTTTACCTGAAGTTTTCGAAGAGCGTGTTTTAGAGGAGATAGGTAGAAGCGGGGCGGTGAGTTGTTCGTGGAGGCGGAAGAGGTGTTCGACGCGTTCGCGGTCGGTGGCGAAGGGTTCGTCTCGCCCGCCTGCCGACCGCCCCTTGTCCCCTCCGCCGCCTCGGCGGTAGCATTTCTCGACGGCGCGATCGAGGGCGGCGTGGGCTTTGAGCAGGTCACGGGGCATTGAGTCTGGGTCGTAAAGGTCGGCAAGGGTCGCATGGCCGCTCTTGGGACCTGAGGGGAGAAATCCAACGCGCCCATCGCCGT
>JANXWU010000328.1 GCA_025350985.1 Spartobacteria bacterium
GACTCGCAAATCGACACTGGCGGAGGCGCGCCGGTCACGTTCACGGGCTTGATCAACGACGCGGTCCGCAATGGCTTGGGCGGCAAACACGACCTGACGCTCGGTGCCGGGAACAGCTCGATCATGCTGGTTTCAATCGGCGCGACGGCGGGAATCCACGACTTCACCGCGACCGGCGCGACCATCAAATTAACCAGTGCGAAAACCACCGGCGCACAAACTTACAACGGCGACCTGACGCTGGGCGGCGCTTTGCAGAGCAACCTCGGCGGCACGAGTCCGACCGCGATTTTCATCGGCGGCAATCTCGCGCTCACCGCCGCCAGCAGCGTCACGACCAAAGGCGCGGCGGGCGATGACATCACGATCAGCGGCGTGATCACCGGCGCAAAAACGCTCACGCTCAGCGCCGGAAATTTTGGTGACGTCGCCGTCCACAATTCCAACTCGCTCGCCGACGGCATCGGCACCGCCGCCGCGCCGCTGCTGGGCCTTACCACGACCGGCGCGACGGTGACGTTGAACGGCAACCTCTGGGTCAGCGGCCCGCTTTCGCTGACCGCGAAAACCGGCGGCATCACCAACGAAAATTTCCTCGGCGGCGGTTTTTACAGTTGGAATGCCGTCGGTCGCACGACGCTGAACGCCACGGCAGCGAGTGACATCGCGATCGGTGGCGCGGCGAATAATTTCGGCACGCTCGCGCTGACGGCGCACGATGTTTCCCTCACGGAAAATGGCCCGACCGACCTCGGCGCTTCCGCCATCGCGGGCACACTCGGGCTCACCTCGGCCGGTGCGATCACCGACAGCGGCAACGTCAGCGTGCATGACCTTGCCACGTTCACCGGCGCGTCGGTGACGCTGGACAGTTTGGGAAATCGTTTTGCCAACGTGATCAATGTGACCTCCGCCGGAAATGTCACGCTGGCCAATGCGCTCGCCACCCAACTTGGCGGCGGCACTTATCTGGGAAATTTCACCGTCACGTCCTACGGCACGATCACCCAGGCTGCGGGCTTGGACATTGCCGGGGCCGCGAAGTTCACGACGTTTGGCGCGGCGGTCATCAACCTCAACAGCGCTGCCAACAACTTCGGCACGCTCGCGCTTTTCACCGCCAACAACGCCACCGTCTCGGAAAACTCCGACACGGTTTTTGCCGGCGGCTCGATTCGCAACACACTGCTTTTCCAGACGGCGGGCGGCATCACGCAAACCGGCGACCTCCTCGTGGGCACGGCGACTTTTAACAGTTCCGCCGTCAGCGCGGACATCGACCTGCGCCGGGATGGCAACAGTTTTGGCGGCCTCCTGACGGCCTCCATCAGCGGTGTCGGCAACGTCTTTCTCACCAACGGCGCAGGGCCGCGCGTGGGCACTCATTTGGGAGCTTTGACTATTGACGGCGGCCTCACCGTTCGCAGCATCGGCCCGATCACTGGGTTGGCGAAAGTTGCCGTCACCGGCGACAGCAGCTTTGCCACGACCGGAGTGGGAGCAGGGGTTTATCTGAGCAACGCGATGAACGGATTTTCCGGCAAACTTGCCCTCAACACTGCGGCCTCCGGCCCGGCCAGCATCGTCAGCACCACGGGCCTCCAACTCGACACGTCGAGCCTTGGCGGCAATCTTACTTTGAAAGCAGGCGGCGACGTGACCCAAGCGCCAGGTGGCACCTTGTCCGTCGTTGGCGCGCTGGCGATCAATACCACCGGTGCCATCACCCTCGACCACAGCACCAACACGCTCGCGACCCTGGGCAGCATCACCCGCGGCGGAGCGCTGACGATTGTGGACAGCGAAGGCGGCTTGACTTTAGCCGGCTCCATAAAACTGGGCAACACGAGCAACGACGTGACGATCGTGACGAAGACCGGCAACCTGACCATCAACTTCGGAACCGTCATCGCCGGGCACTCGATCACGCTCGCGATTGCGCCCGATGCAGGCGCGACCAGTGGCAACTTCATCAACAACAACGGACTGTCGGCTTTGAGCGTGAATGGCGGACGCTTCCTCATTTATTCCGCAGCCCCCAACTCAACGAACCGCGGTGGTTTGCCCTTTAATTTTTCGCTGTTCAACCGGACCTACGACGATCCGATTCCCACGGCCTACGATGGAAATGGATTTGTCTATTCCGCCGACGGCACCGACTCACCGCCGTAGGCCATCGCCTACCCGCCGATGCGCGACATTTCCACCTTCGGCTGCGGCGTGGTTTGAAGGCCGCGCAATTCTGAAAACCGGTCTTCCCGGTTTTGCCAAACGGCGCGAATTTCTTCCGCGATCATGTCGTCCTCCGAAGTGGAGCGCAGCAGCGACCGCAAGTCGTGGCCGTGCCCGGCAAAGAGGCAGGTGTAAAGTCGGCCGTCCGACGACACGCGCAGCCGCGTGCAATCGCGGCAAAACGGTTGCGTGACCGACGCGATGACGCCGATTTCACCACCGCCGTTTTGGTGGCGGAACCGGCGCGCGACTTCGCCGCGATAACGCGCCGCGAGCGGTTGGAGCGGCATTTCCGTGGCGAGGGTTTCGATGATTTCCGCCGCCGGCACGACATCCGCCATGCGCCAGCCGTTGGTGTTGCCCACGTCCATGAACTCGATGAAACGCAGATTGAAGTCGCGTCCGGAAAAGTGTCGCGCCATCCCGACAATGCTCCGCTCGTTGACATCGCGTTTGACGACCATGTTGATCTTAATCGGCGTGAAACCCGCTGCCAGCGCCGCTTCCACGCCATCGAGCACCTGCGCGACGGGAAATTCCACATCGTTCATCGTGCGAAAAGTTTCGTCGTCCAGCGAGTCCAGGCTGACCGTCAGGCGGCGCAATCCCGCCGCGTGGAGAGCGTGCGCTTTCTCGGCAAGCAGCGAGCCATTGGTCGTCAGCGTGAGATCGAGACCGAGTGGCGCGAGCATGGCGACCAACTTTTCAAGATCGCGCCGCAGCAGCGGTTCACCGCCGGTGAGCCGGATTTTTTCCACGCCGAGTCCGGTCATAATGCGGGCGAGCCGCGCAATTTCCTCGAACGACAGCAGCTCCTCCCGCGGCAGGAAACGAAAACTTTTCCCGAACACTTCCTTCGGCATGCAATAGGTGCAGCGAAAATTGCAGCGATCGGTGACCGAGACGCGCAAATCGCGCAACGGTCGGTCGAGCAGGTCGTGAACAGCCATCGCGTGAACCTACGGCACCAACTCACTGTTTCAAACCAAGGACCTGCACCACACGTCGATCAGGAAAAGCATCGTCTGGTGCCAGTCGCTGAGATCGAAGCCTGCACTGCCACGGCTCCGTCACGCCGCTGTCACTCAGATTTTACAATTCGGATTTTGCGCTGCGCAGACTCAGCGGGCAGCATCGTTCATGGCCAAAAAAATCTCGAAAGCCGCCGGCACTTCGCCCGCGCAGATTCTCGCTAAAGATTTGACGCAGTTGCGGCGCGTGTTTGGCGCGACGCTGCTCAGTTACCAAACCCGCGTCGAATCGCAGATCGACTCGACGAAACAAGCCGTGCTCGATGGCGACGGCAACGAGAAGACTCCGCAGGAACGCATCCGCGATTTGCGTGACATGCTCGCCCTCGTGCGGAAGCTGGAAATCAAAAGCGCCAAGGGACGCCGGCGCGATTTGCGCAAGATCGAGAACACGGCTGGAGAACTCTGCGAGTTCGTGGGACGCTGGAATTTATGAGTGAGATGAACGCTCACATCAGCAGCCCTTTTGAAAAGGCTCTGAACAAAATCCGGGACGACGTGATCATGATGGCGAGCCTCGCCGAGCGGAGCGTGCGCAACGCCATGACCGGTCTGCTGGAGCGAAACACGGAGCTGTGCCTGCGCGTGATCGCCGACGATGAGGAAATCGACCAACTCGAGAAGCAGGTGGACAAGGACGGCATCGGCATCATGCTGCGGTTTCAGCCGGTGGCGACGGATTTGCGGCAGGTCATTTCGGCGATGAAAATCAGCAGCAATCTCGAGCGGGTCGCCGACCAGGCGGTGAACATCGGCAAGCGCGCGCGAAAGCTCAACGCGCTGCCGGTGATCGACGAAACTCAGTTGCTCGGGCCGATGTACGCGGACGCGATGACGCTTTTCGGCGACAGCGTGCGCGCTTTCGTGGAGGAAAATGTCGAGCTGGCGGTCTCGGTGAAAGGCCGGGACAAAGCGATCGACCAGCAGGATCTCGACATCAGCCGCCGCGTCACGGACCAGATGGCGCGGCAGCCGGAACGCATCACCGATTATCTAAATTTGATTTTCATCGCGCGGCATTTGGAACGCGTCGGCGACCACGCGAAAAACATCGCCGAGGACGCGGTTTATGCGGCGGCGGCGGAAGATATCCGGCATGTGCGCGCGGAGGCGTAGTCCGCCTCACATCAGCTTTGCGCCGAGTTCCGCCAGTTGACTGCGCTCGCCTTTGTTCAAGCAAACGTGCGCGGTGATCGGCTGGCCTTTGAGCCGGTTGCGCGCGTACACCAAGCCGTTGGAACGGCTGTCCACGTACGGATTGTCGATCTGTCCCGGATCGCCGGTGAGCACGAGCTTGGAGCCTTTGGACATGCGCGTGATGACCGTCTTCGCTTCGAGCGGTGTGAGTTGCTGCGCTTCGTCGAGCACGAAGAAGCGGCGCGGAATCGAGCGGCCGCGGATGTAGCAGAGCGCCTCGATTTCCACGAGTCCCTGTTCAATCAAGGCTTCATACGGTTTGCGCGCGATGGCTCCCGCGGACGGAAGGCGATTGGGATTCTGCTGTTTGCGGCGCGGCGCGGGATCGAAGCCGGCAGGCGGCATGAGCAAATCGAACGCGTCGTAAATCGGTTGCAGCCACGGGCGCATTTTTTCATCGAGCGTGCCGGGTAAAAACCCGAGCGTGTCGCCCATCGCGACGACCGGACGGCTCACCGTGAGCCCGCTGTACGTCTTGGCAAAGACCGCGTGCAGGCCGGCGGCAACGGCCATCAAAGTTTTCCCCGTGCCCGCCTGTCCGTAGCAGGTGACGAGCGAAATATTCGGATCGAGCAACGCGTCGAGCAGGCATTGCTGGCCGAGATTGAGCGGGCGCAAATCGGTGCCGCGCGGGATGTGGATGACCTCGGGAATGACCAGCCGCTTGAACTTTTGCTCGGCCGTAAATTTTCCCGGCATCGTCTTCCGATCCGCCGCCCGCAGCAGGACGTATTCGTTCACCACGAGCCCCTCCACGCGCTCCACTTCCAGCGTGAGGTCGCTCGAACTCGCGAAGCGCTGCAACTCGTGCGTCTCCACCTCGATCACGCGCGGCTCCATGCTTTCTACGTCGCGCGCCTCGACTTTGTCGTTGAGATAATCCTGGCACTCGATGCCGACGGCGAGAGCCTTCAACTTCATGTTGAGATCCTTGGTGACGAGGATCGCGGGCGCGTGGCTGCTCTCTTGAACAAGGATGACGCACGCGAGGATGCGGTTATCGATCAGCGCCGTATCGGAAAAGAGCCGGTGGAAACGCGCCAGCCCCGCGCTCTTTTTTTTCGCGAAATCAAACACCGCGAGCCGCAGCGTGCCGCCGCCTTCAGTCGGGACGCCGCGCGTCACATCCGCGCCTGCGTTCGCGAAAAACTTACTTAACGTGCGATGGACGGCGCGGGCATTGGCACCGCGGTCGGTCTGCTCCTGTTTGAAACGGTCAAGTTCGCTGATGACATCGACTGGAATCCAGACGTGATTTTCCTCGAACCGAGAAATGCAGCCGGGGTCGTGCAAGAGCACATTCGTATCGAGAACGTAATTTTTGCCGGCAGTGGATTTGCGCGGATTTTCGCGGAGGGCGGGTTTAGTCATGCGGAGGCGGCAGCTTCGTTCATCGACCCGCGTGCGCGAGGAAATGGCTGATGTTATAAACCAGAAATCCGAGCAGTCCGGTGATCGGCAGCGTCAGCACCCAAGCCCACACGATGCGATGGACGAGGCCCCATTTCACCGCGCTGAACCGCTTCGTCGCGCCGACGCCCATGATCGAAGTCGAGATGACGTGCGTGGTCGAAAGCGGGATGCCGTAGTGGCTCGCAGTCTGGATGACGAGCGCCGCCGTCGTCTCCGCCGCGAAGCCATGCACGGGTTGAAGCTTCACCATTTTGTGACCCATCGTGCGGATGATCCGCCATCCGCCGCCCGCAGTGCCTGCAGCCATCGTGACCGCGCAAATCACGATCACCCAAGTCGGAATATTGTTGAACACCGGCATGCGCAGAAAGTGCAGCGCCGGCGGTAAATGATCGAACGCGCCGGATTTGGTCGCCGTGAAAAGTGAGAGCGCGATAATGCCCATGGTTTTCTGCGCGTCGTTGGTGCCGTGGCTGATGCCCATCCAGCCCGCGCTCACGAGTTGCAGTTTTCCAAACGTTGCATGCACCCAACTCGGGCGCGCTTTCACCAATAACACGAGAAGCAGCGCCATGAGCGCGGCTCCGATGATAAAGCCGAGCACGGGTGAAACGACCATCGGTTTCACCAGTTTCGGCCACAGTCCGATGTGCGTTTTTTTCACGGGATCGATCACCGACCATTTGATCACCTGCCAGTCGCCATGGGTCGAAGCGAGCGCCGCTCCGCACAAACCGCCGATGAGCGCGTGACTGGAACTCGACGGAATGCCGAGCCACCACGTCAGCAAATTCCAGACGATTGCGGCGATGAGCGCGGCGAAAACCGTGCCAGTGGTAATCGCGTGGATGTCGATCATGTCCGCGCCGATGGTCTTCGCGACGGCGGTGCCGAGAAATGCGCCCACGAGATTGCAGACTGCGGCGAGCAGAATCGCCTGGCGCGGCGTGAGCACTCGCGTGGAGATGACCGTGGCGATGGCGTTCGCCGCGTCGTGGAAACCGTTGATGTACTCGAAGACGAGGGCCGCGAGGAGGACGAGCAGAAAAATCAGCATCGGAAAAGCGACGGCTACGAATATTTCAACACGATTTGAAAGACGACATTTCCGGCGTCGCGGCAGCGGTCGATGGTGCGTTCCAGCAGTTCATAAATGTCCTTGAGCACCAGCATTTCGCGCACTTCGATGTTCCCGTGGTAGAGGTCGTAGAGAACTTTCGTCATCAGTTTGTCGGCGTCGCCCTCGATGGCCTGCAGCCGCTCATAGCTGTCGGAAATCCCCTCGACGTGCTGGCGTTCCCGTAACTTTTTCACCATCGCCGAAACCGCCTCCGCCGCATTCTCCAAGAGCTTCACCTGTTTCATCACCGGCTCCATCGTGATGATCGCGGGAAAATAGAGCAGCCGCTCGCCGATTTTTTCGATGTTCTTCGGTATTTTATAAAGCCCGCTCGAGAGCGCGTCGATGTCCTCGCGCTCCAGCGGCGTGATGAAAGTTTTGCAGAGCCGCTCGCGGATTTCCTGCGTGATCCGTTTGTGTTTGCGCCGGCTTTGCGCGAGCTCGCCCAGCATTTCCTCGGGCTTGGAATCAGGAGCGCCGGCGAGCAACCGCACGAGCATGCCGGCGCTGGCTTTCGCCTCGCTCGCGCTGCTGTCGAGGAGATCGTAAAACGTTTCGTCCTGCCCAAAAATTCGTTTGAGTGCGTTCATGCGCCCGGAATCTACGGGCGCACCCGCCGCGAAGGAAAGCAAAAGTCGAAAGCGCGCACGCTTGCTCTAAACCACGCGCAGATCGCTGGCCGCCACCGACTCCCTCAAGCTGCGCTCATGACGGATGTCCTCGGCACGGTAGAGGTAGAAAACCTCCTCGGCGATGTTCTTGGCGTGGTCGGCAATTCGCTCGATGGCCTTCGCGATGACGAGCACGCACAGCGCGCGGGAAATGGTCGTCGGCTCGCTGGCCATTTCGCGGGTCATTTCGCGGATGGCGCGGCGGTTGATCTCATCGACCTGCTGGTCGCGTCCGATGATTCCCGGCACGATTTCCGGTTTCTGGTCGATGAACGCGGTGATGCTTTCCCGCAGCATTTGCTCCGCGAGTTGCGCCATCGTCGGAAGATCGACGACCGCTTTGAGCATTGGCTCTTTGTTCAAATCGCGCACACGGCGCGCGATCGTCGTCGCCTGGTCGCCCACGCGTTCGAGGTTGCTGGAAATTTTCGACGCGGCCAGCATGAAGCGGCAGTCGCGGGCGACGGGTGCGTGCGTGGCCATGTAGTTGATGACCATTTCATCGACGGAAATTTCCAGCCGGTCGATGCTGGCGTCCTCGGCTTCGACCGAGTCCGCGAGGTTGTCATCGCGTTCCGTGAGCGCCTGCATGGCGTGGGCGAGATTGCGCCCGGCGAGGCTGGCCATGAGCAGCAGCGCGTCGCGGATGTGCGCGAGTTGCGCTTCAAATTGGTGGGGCAGTTGGGACATGTTTTTTTAACCAAAGCGGCCGCTGATGTAATCCTCGGTCTTTTGGTGCGCCGGATTCGTGAAAATTTTCTCGGTTTTGTCGAACTCGATCAGTTTGCCCAGATAGAAAAATGCCGTGTGATCCGAGCAGCGGCCGGCCTGCTGCATGTTGTGCGTGACGATGGCGATGGTGAACTGCTGGCGCAGATCATAAATCAATTCTTCGATGCGCGCCGTGGCGATCGGATCGAGCGCGGAGCACGGCTCGTCCATCAGGATGATTTCCGGCTGCACGGCGATGGCTCGCGCGATGCAAAGCCGCTGCTGTTGCCCGCCGGAAAGTCCGAGGCCGCTGGTGTGGAGGCGGTCTTTGACTTCATCCCACAAACCCGCCTGCCGCAGACTGCGCTCGACCGATTCGTCAAGCTGAGGGCGTTTGTCGATGCCGTGAATTTTCAAGCCGTAGGTGATGTTTTCGTAGATCGATTTGGGAAACGGATTCGACTTTTGAAAAACCATCCCGACGCGCTTCCGCAGTTCGATGACATCGACACCAGGGCTGTAAATATCGACGCCGTGAATGCGCACCTGACCCGAGTTGATGCGCGCTCCGGGGACGAGATCGTTCATGCGGTTGAGGCAGCGGAGCAGCGTGGTTTTGCCACAGCCCGACGGTCCGATAAACGCCGTCACAGCGTGGGGCGGAAGGTTCAGGCTGACGCCGTGCAGCACTTGAAAATCGGTGTAAAAAAAATCGAGATTTTCGATTTCGATCGCCGCTGGCGGTGGTGTTTCGCCGCCGGTCCCGGGAGTGGCAGCGGGCTGAACCGGGATCGTTTCGTCCGTGGGAGCGGTCATGGGTGGTTCGAGATTTTTTACCATTGGAATCGCCGCCGCAATCGGGCGCGCAGAAAGATGGAGCCAAGCGCGATCAGCATCACCAGCGCGAGGAAGACGAACGCCGATCCGTATTGCACGCGCTCGGTGTACCGGTTTTGCGGAATCTTCGAGCTGACGACGTAGATGTGATAGGGGAGCGCCATCACGCCTTGAAAAAAGAAATCGCCCGCCTGGTCAACCTGCCACGGCAGTCGATCGCGAATGACGTAGGCGGCGGTGAACATAATCGGCGCGGTCTCGCCGGCGACCCGCGCGATGCCGAGGATCGACGACGTGAGGATGCCTGGCATTGCATACGGCAGGACATTCGTGCGGATCGACTGCCACTTCGTCGCGCCCAGCGCCAGCGCGCCTTCGCGAAAACCCTGCGGCACCGATTTCAGCGCCTCCTCGCTCGCGGTGATGACTACCGGCAGCACCATCGTCGCCAGCG
>JANXWU010000391.1 GCA_025350985.1 Spartobacteria bacterium
GCCATCGCCGCCATTGAGGAAGTTGCGCTCGGCGGCACGGCGGTCGGCACCGGCTTGAACTGCCATCCGGAATTTCCGGCGCGCGTGATGCGGCACATCGAGACGCGCACGGGCCTGCCCTTTCACGAAGCCGCGAATCACTTCGAGGCGCAGGGCTCCAAGGACGGCCTCGTGCAGGCGAGCGGGCAGCTCAAAACCATCGCGGTCTCACTTTTCAAAATCGCCAACGACATCCGCTGGCTCAGCAGTGGCCCGCGTTGCGGCATCGGCGAAATTCATTTGCCCGAGACGCAGCCGGGCTCGTCGATCATGCCGGGAAAAGTGAACCCGGTGATGTGCGAGGCGCTGATGCAGGTTTGCACGCAGGTCATCGGCGCGGACGCAGTCGTTACTTGGGCGGGCGCGAACGGCAACTTCGATCTGAACGTGATGATGCCGGTGCTCGCGCACAATCTTTTGGAAGCGATCCGCATCCTCGCCAACGCGGTCAATGTTTTCCGCACCCGCTGCGTGGATGGCATCGTGGCGAACGTCGAACGCTGCAACGAACTCGTCGAATATTCGATGGCGATGGTGACCAGCCTCGCGCCGATCATCGGCTACGACCGCGCCGCGGAAATCGCGAAGGAATCTGCGAAGACGGGGAAGACGGTGCGCGAAATTTGCCGCGAGAAAAAAGTGTTGCCCGAGGCGGAATTGGCGCGCGCGCTCGATCCGGTCGAGATGACAAAACCCGGCGGCGAAGGCACGGCGGGCGGGTAGGCTTTCGCCTCGCTTTCGAACGATTCGCAAATAACTTGCCGTATGCTCACAGATTACCTTCACGAGGCACTTGCTGGTGCAATCATGGAACAAATGGAGAATGGTCACTGCTTTGCTTCAATTCCTCAGTTCCCTGGTGTTTGGTCTGAGGCAAAAACCACGGAAAAATGTCGTGTAGAACTCGCCGAGGTTTTGGAAGAATGGGTGATTCTGTCATTGAAGCGGGGCGATCGTTTGCCCGTGATTGGCAACTACGATCTCAATGCCATCGGAGCGGCGTCGTAAGTAGGAACGCGTCCGCTACCGGCATTTCCACCCATTCTGCGGCGAGTAATAATTTTTCTGGCATCAACATTTTATGCCAAAGCCGATTTCACGTCATGAGTTGATTCGAAAATTCCGCGCGCTGGGATGGGGAGGACCCTTTTCCGGCGGCAAGCATTCATTCATGGCAAAAGGAGCGCACAAAGTCCGCATTCCCAATCCGCATGGCGGTGACATCGACTGGTCATTGATGAAGCGGATTCTGCAGCAGGCGACGATCGACTCTGCTGATTGGTTCCGCGCGTGATTTGACCCTTCCGCGCGGCGACGCTAAACCGTTTCATGGTTTCCAACATCACCACGCCGCACTTCAGCGGCGGCCCGAACATCGCGATCAAATGCCCGACGCACACCTACGACGCCACCGTCGCGTTTTATCGGGACACGCTCGCGCTGCCGGTGATCGAGGAGGTGGAGCACGGCGTCACGTTCCAGTTCGGCCCGATGCGTTTGTGGATCGATAAAGTGCCGAACCTCAGCCATCCCGACATCTGGCTGGAGATTGAAACCAACGACACGCAATCGGCGGCGCGATACCTCAAAGTCAACGGCGTCCCGCGTCGCGATGAAGTCGAGGAATTGCACGCCGACTTCGACGGATTTTTCATCAGCGACCCGAGCGGGGTGGTGCATCTGGTCGTTGGCGAGGAGACATGAGGCTGCAGCGGCGGTTAGTGACCGTCGCAAACTTTGCGAGCGAGAACGGCGACGGTCTCAGATCGCCGCTACAGCAACTCCGCCACCAGCCCGCGCTCCTCTTTCAACTCGCCCACGGTGGCGTCGATGCGGGCGCGGCTGAATTCGTTTACAGGCACGTTTTGCACGATCTCCCATTTTTGGCCGTCGCTGCGAATCGGGAAGCCGCAGATGAGCCCGCGCTCAATCCCGTAACTGCCGTCGGAACAGACGGCGACGCTGTGCCAGTCGCCCGCCGGCGTCGGCGTGGTGAGCGAGCGGACGGTATCGACAATGGCGTTCGCGGCGGAGGCGGCGGATGACGCGCCGCGCGCCTTGATGATCGCCGCGCCGCGCTGCTGCACGGTCGGGATGAAAGTTTCCTTCAACCATGACTCGTCGCCGATCACTTCGGGCGCAGGTTTGCCGTCGATTTTTGCGTTGTAAAAATCGGGGTACTGGGTGGAGGAATGATTGCCCCAAATCGCGAGGTTGGAAACGGCGGTGACATCGACGCCGGCGCGGGCGGCGAGTTGCGACTTGGCGCGGTTTTCGTCGAGGCGCGTCATCGCAAACCAGCGGTCCGGCGAGATGCCTTTGGCGTTGTTCATGCCGATGAGCGCATTCGTGTTGCAGGGATTGCCGACGACGAGCACGCGCACATCAGGCGCGGCGTTTTTCTCAATGGCCTTGCCTTGCCCGATGAAAATTTTGCCGTTGATGCCGAGCAAATCACCGCGTTCCATCCCGGCCTTCCGCGGCACGGAGCCGACGAGCAGCGCCCAGTTCACGCCGCGAAAACCTTCGTCGAGATCAGAGGTGGCGACGACATTTTTCAGCAGAGGAAACGCGCAATCCTGAAGCTCCATCGCGACGCCTTGCAGCGCCGGAAGCACGGGCGGAATTTCGATGAGATGCAGTTCCACCGGTTGATCGGGCCCGAGCATTGAACCGGAGGCGATGCGGAAAAGGAGTTGGTAGCCGATTTGTCCGGCGGCACCGGTGATAGCGATTTTGATGGGCTGTTTCATTTTTAAAAAAGGGAGGGCAAATGTGCGCCCGTGTCGCGTCCGGCTCAATCGAAAAACGCGAGTTCGTGACGCGGCGGATGGCGTTCGTAGTTTTCAAGGCCAAAGTTCGCGAAGGCGGGGGCGCCTTCGCCAGCACGCGAGGCGCGTGCGCTACCGGGACCTTCCGCTCTCGCGCACGATCGCGGCGAAGCGCGCCATTTTTTCGACGAAGTCCGGTTCCGAACGAAGCGCCTCGACGGAGTAGGGGAGACGCGCGCTCCAGTTCGATTCGGCGACCGCGCCGGGGACGTTGAAACGCTGCGTGTTGCCGAGAAGGTCGGTGATCATGCAAATCGCGATCCAGGAATTGCTGCGGAATAAACCGCGCAGCAGGCCTTGATGAATCGCATCGCTCCATTCCGTGGGCAGCGGTAGTTGCAACTCCGCGAACTCGGCGAGATGCCAGAGTTCGTTGAGGGCGTCGTGGCTGCTCGCGCGCGCCTCGCGGGTCCAGCGATCCCAAAGCACGCGCAGTGGCTCGTGATCGTGCGTCGCGTACGTCGCCACCGAGAGGCGCGGGTAATCGCGACCGCGCTGCCATTTCCCGTCCCAGCCGCGCTCCCACATCGGAATTTTGAATCCGGGAATGCCGAGCGACGTGAGGCTCGGGCGGACGTAATCGGGCACGGTTCCGAGGTCCTCGCCGATGAGCCGGTGCTCGCCCACTTCCTCGCTCAGGGCGCGCAATCGTTCCTCGCCTTCGCGCCGGTTCGCGTCGCAGGATTCCCAATTGGAATCATCGCGCGGCACGAAATGCGGCAGCTCGCCGCCGGTGCGCGCGCGGGCTTCGTCGTGCGAGAGTGGGGAGAATTCCGCATTACGCGAAGGTCGCCACGGGAAGCCGTAGATGCGGTAAAAGCCGAGCACATGGTCGATGCGAAACAAGTGGAAAATCTCGCGCACCATCCGCACGCGCTGCCGCCACCACGCGAAGTTTTCGGTCCGCATTTTATCCCAGCGATAAAGCGGCACGCCCCAGTTCTGTCCCCACTTCACTACGAACGGATCATCCTTGAAATACGGCTCGGGCGGTGCGCCGCCGCTCCACTCCAGATTGAATAATTCCGGCTGCGCCCAAACATCGGCGCTGTAGTAACTGACGCCGAAGGGCACGTCGCCCATCAGCGCCACGCCGAGCGTTTCGCATTCGGCCCGCAAGCTGCGCCATTGCTGGAACGCGAGCCATTGGACGTAGCTGAAAAAACGGGCGCGGATTTCGACTTCGCGTCGTTTTGGCAAAGGCTGCGCTGCGAGCCAGGCGCGGGCGGCGGCAAAAGTCCGCACTGCTTCGGGCCAGGTGTCCCAGCATTCGGTGCCATGCTCGTCCATGAGCGCGCGGAAGAGCGCGTAACCGTCGAGCCACGCGGCTTCGACTTGGACAAACGCACGGAATTTTTTGGCGCGGGCGCTGCCGCGTTTCCAATGTTTCGTGGAGAAATTGTCGAAAGCGCGATTGAGCAGCGCGCGTTTGAGTTTCTTGACCTCCGTCCATTTCACCGCGCCCCCGCGCAATGTTTCCAAATCGAACCCGCCCGCAATTTTCTCGCACTCCGCCTGCGAAAGGTCCGGCACCGATTTCGGGGAAATGAAGATGGTCGTCGGCTCCAGCGCGATGGAACTGATGGCGTTGTACGGGCTGTTGTCGCTGCCCATTTCGTTGATGGGCAAAAGCTGAACGAGCCGGAAACCCTGCTCCGAAGCCCATTCCGCGAACAGCCGCAGGCATTCCGTGTCCCCGACGCCGAGATCGTGCCGCGCGCGGATGGCGAACAGCGGTGCGAGGAGGCCGGCGAGCGGTTGGTCGAGCGAAAGCTCCATGGACAGTCAGTTATCGGAAACATCGCGTGGCGGGGAACAAAAAAGCGCACGCGGGCGTTGGCCCGGCGGCCTGTGACCGCCGCCATTTTCCCGTGAAGTTTGCTCCCGCCTGTCACGCGAGGCTTGATCGCCGCGCATTTCCCCGTATTTTACCGGCTCTTTTTATGGCTCACAAAACCGCTCCCAAATCCTCGAAGTCCCGCGTGAAAGCCCAGCCCGAGCGCGGGCCGGTCATGGAAGGCTCGGACATTCTCGTCTCGTGCCTCGAGCGCGAAGGAGTGGACACGATCTTTGCGTATCCCGGCGGTTGCTCGATGCCGATTCATCAGGCGCTGACGCGCTCAAAAAAAATCCGCACGATCTTGCCGCGCCACGAACAGGGCGGCGTTTTTGCGGCAGAGGGCTTCGCGCGGGCGACGGGAAGAGTCGGCGTGGTGATGGCGACCAGCGGCCCCGGCGCGACCAATCTCATCACGGGCATCGCCGACGCGTTCATGGATTCGACGCCGCTCGTGGCGATCACCGGACAGGTGCCGTCTTACATGATCGGCAAAGGCGCGTTTCAGGAGACGGACGTGTTTGGACTCACGCTCCCGATCGTGAAGCACAACTATCTCATCCTGGACGTGAACGACATCCCGCGAGTCGTGAAGGAGGCGTTCCACATCGCGAGCACCGGACGCCCCGGCCCCGTGCTCATCGACATTCCCAAGAACGTGCAGCAGGCGCGCACGCAGCCGATTTACCCGGCGAAGGTGAACCTGCGCGGCTACAACCCGGAGCAGTTCGCCGACGACGTGGCGCTCAATGAAGTCATCGGCCTGATCAAGCAGGCGAAAAATCCGATGATTTATTGCGGCGGCGGCATCCTCTCCGGCCACGCGTCGGACGAGTTGCTGGAGTTCGTGGAACGCACGCAGATTCCGGTGGCGACGACGCTGATGGGCATCGGCTGTTTCCCCGAAACGCATCCGCTGTCACTGAAATGGCTCGGGATGCACGGCACCGTTTACGCGAACAACGCGGTGAACGAAGCCGACCTTTTGCTCGCCATCGGCGTGCGGTTCGATGACCGCGTGACGGGGAAGGTCGAGAAGTTTGCCGAGCACGGGACGATCGTCCACATCGACATCGACAACTCGGAGCTGAACAAAAACAAAATTGTGAAGCTGCCGATCCTCAGCGACGTGAAATACGCGCTGAATCGCTTGAACCAATTGCTCGATAAATCCGGCCAAAAACGCGTGAAGTCGAACTTCGCGAAATACCCGGATTGGTTCAAACAAATCGACGCGTGGAAGCGCGAGTTTCCGCTCGGTTTCAAAGACACCGAAGACATGATCCAGCCGCAGCACGTCATCCGCACGCTGTGCGAAATGACGAAGGGCGAGGCGATCATCACGACCGGCGTGGGCCAGCATCAGATGTGGGCGGGGCAGCATTACACCTTCACGCATCCGCGCACGTTCCTGACCTCGGCGGGTCTCGGATCGATGGGCTATGGCTTTCCCGCAGCGATGGGCGCAAAAGTCGCGTGCCCCGACCGCCAGGTCATCGACATCGACGGCGACGGATCGTTCCTGATGAACGTGCAGGAACTCGCCACCGCGCACGTCGAAGGCATCGCGGCGAAGGCGATCATTTTAAACAACCAGCACCTCGGCATGGTCGTGCAGTGGGAGGACAAATTTTACGGCAGCAATCGCGGCCATACGTTTCTCGGCGACCCGCGCGACCTGAAGCGCATCTATCCGGATTACGTCCAGATTTGCAAAGGCTTCGGCGTCCCGTGCGAGCGGGTGCTGCACAAAAAAGATTTGCGCGCCGCGATCCAACGCCTGCTCGACTCGAAGGAATGCTACGTCCTCGACGTGATGGTTCCCTATACCGAGCACGTCCTGCCAATGATCCCAACGAACATGACCTACAAGGACGTGATCGTTTGAAAAAATCTGGAACTTAGAGGGGCGTGTAAAAAGTCGGCGCGCGCGTGTTGATAGCGCTGCGGGGACGCAGCGCACTCCAAAGGGCTTGGCGCGGAAAGAGGTTCGGCAGCTTTGCTTTGCAGCGCAGCCGCTTTGGAGTGCGTCGCGTCCTCGCGCCGCTTTCCACACGCCTCAAGACTTTTTAGACGCCCTCTTAGAAAGGCAGTTCGTTTTTCTTTTCCTGAGTTCCTGAGTTCCAGATTCATCTTCCTCTGCGGTCAGTCCATCCGGTAATGCACGCTCACCGCGCGGTAAATCTCCGCGCCTTTTTCCGCGGCGAAATAGAAGAGCTGCACCGCCGCGTTGTTCCGGTTCCACTTGTAGCCGACGAGCGTTTGCATCACCTCCCCCTCGGGTGCCTTTGACCGCGCGACGAGCTGCCCGACTCCATATTTTTGCTCGAGCTGACGGCGCACCGAAGCCATGAAGTCGTCGTACTTCGAGCTGTCCCAATCCGGATTCTGGTACTGCAACTCGACCTCGACCAGTTGATCCGCTTTGAAATAAAACATTGTTCGTTTCAAGTTGGCCGAGACCAGTCCATCGACACTCCAAACGGTGCGTCCATCCTCCTGTTTGCGACGCTCGACGATCTGCGCTTTCGCACCTTTGAGCAACGCCTCCAGTCGCGCCTGCGTCTCACCCCAGCTCAAACCGAACGGCGGTTTGATCTCTTCTCCGGGAATTGCGCTGACGATTGGCGCGAGGAGCACAGACGCGAACGCCAACCACGCGCTGACAATTTTCCCTTTGTGCCCTGCCATTTTCATGAAGAAAAACTGAGCCGCGGATTTACTCCAATCCGCGAGGCGCGTCAAACCACTCGGCGCAATCACGCCTTCTTCGTCGTCTGAATGTAAAGCTCGCGCAGCAGCTTGGATTCGATCTCCAGCGGCGAGTTCGTCATCAGGTCGCAGCCGCGATTATTTTTGGGAAATGCGATCACTTCCCGGATGCTCTGCGCGCCGCAGATGAGCATCACGAGCCGGTCCAGCCCGAGCGCGATGCCGCCGTGTGGCGGCGCGCCGAACGAAAAGGCCCTCAAGAGATGCGCGAATTTCTTCTGCTGTTCCTCCGGCGTGACGCCCAGCACCTCGAACATTTTCGCCTGCAAATCGCGCTCGTGAATTCGGATCGAGCCGCCGCCGATTTCCACGCCGTTAAGCACCACGTCATAAGCCACCGCTCGCACCTTGCCGTATTCGCCGCGTTCCAACAGCGGCACGTCCTCCGCCTTCGGCCGCGTGAACGGATGATGCACCGCAACCCATTGGTCTCCCTCCTGCATCCACGCCAGCAGCGGA
>JANXWU010000392.1 GCA_025350985.1 Spartobacteria bacterium
TCGGCGCGGGCGCGCTCAGCGACAGCGAACTGATCGCGATTTTGCTGCGCGTCGGCGTGCGCGGGACAAACGCCGTGGATCTCGCGCGTCAAATGCTGGGCGAGCACCAAACGCTCGGCGGGCTCGCGCGTTGCAGCGTCCGCGATTTGGCGAAAATCAAAGGCGTCGGCCTCGCGAAGGCGACACAACTCGCGGCAGCGTTCGGCTTGGGCGAACGGCTGGCGAGAGAAAAAATCGCGCGGCAGAAAGTCGATTCGCCCGCGGTCGTCTGCGAGCTGCTCGGCGCGGAAATGCGCGCGCTCAACAAGGAGTCGCTGCGCGTGATTCTGCTCGATACGCGCCACCATCTTTTGCGCGTCGAGGAAGTCTCGCTCGGCAGCTTGAATGAAAGCATTGCTCATCCTCGCGAGGTGTTTAAGCCCGCCATCTCGCATTCGGCCCACGCCGTCATCATCGTACACAATCACCCGTCCGGCGACCCGTCTCCCAGCGAGGCCGACCGGCGCATGACCCGCCGTCTTTGGGAAGCCGCGCAGCTTTTGCAAATCAATCTGTTCGACCACATCATCATCGGCTCGCCCGCGGAAGGACGCGCCGCGTACTTTAGTTTTAAGGAAGCCGGACTTTTATGATGGGAAAAGAGCGACCATCGAACATTGAACATCAAACTCCGTGTGCCGAACGCCGGACGCTGCGTGCGAGTTTCGGAGTTTCAAAGTTTGGCCATCAGCCCTCGGCGGACGCATCGTCGGTCTTGCGATGAGGATCCATCCGACTGCAATCATTTCCCCCGAAGCCGACCTCGCCCCCGACGTCGAGGTCGGCCCCTTCGTCTGCATCGAAGGAGGCGCGATAATCGGCCCCGGCTGTCGCATTCTGGCTCACGCCGTCATCAGTGGCACGACGCGCATCGGCAAAAATAACTCCGTTGGCTACGGCGCAATCATCGGCGCGCCGCCGCAGGATTTTGCCTACAAACCAGAAACGCGGAGCGAGGTAATCATTGGCGACGGCAACGTGATCCGGGAACATTGCACCATCCATCGCGGCACGATCGAGGGCAGCGCGACCGTCATCGGTGACGGAAATTTTCTCATGGCCGGCGTCCATCTCGGCCACAACTCCCACGTTGGAAACCACGTCGTCATTGCGAACAATTCGATGCTCGGCGGACATGTCGCCATCGGAGACCGCGCGTTCATCGGCGGGAACTGCGTGTTCCATCAATTCATGCGCGTCGGCACGCTCGCCATCGCGCAGGGAGCCAGCGCGTTCAGCAAGGACATCCCGCCTTTCACTCTCGCCGCCGAGCGCAACCACGTCGTCGGACTCAACGTGGTCGGCCTTCGCCGCGCGGGGCTCAATCCCGCGCAGCGCGCCGAAATCAAGGATGCTTTCAAGCTGGTTTATCAGAGCAAAATTAATGTCTCCCAAGCGCTCGAGCGCTCGCTCGAACGTGAGTGGGGTGAGCACGCGCGACTGTTTTTCGAGTTTGTAGGTCAGGCGAAAAAGCGCGGCATTTGTTCGTTGCTGCGGAGCTTTTCCCACAAGGCGACCGACTTGGACTAACGTCCCAAGGCGTGTCAACGGAGAGGGAGATTTTCTTTCAGCGGCGCGACCTTTTTTTCAAGGTTGCGCGAACGCGCGCCAACCTCTACGGATGACGCCTCCGCAATCCGGAAAGCACGATGAAAAAGCTGCTTCCATTCTTGATCCTCGCCCCGTTTTTTGTCGTCGGCTGCGCCCAGCCCTCCCATTCGCAAAAACTGCGCGCCGGCGTGACCGCGCGCGTCCGGATGACTGCTTACACGCACACCGAACCCGGCGGTATTCACAACGGCTGCGGCGGTCTTTTAACCAGCAAGAACGTCCGCAGCACCGCCTCGGATTGGTCGTGGATTCCGGTCGGAACCCGCTTCAAAATCCTGCAAACCGGCGACATCTGCGAGATCGACGACTACGGCTCGGCGCTGGTCGGAAAGCAAACCATCGATCTCTACACCCCAAGCCGCAGAGCCATGCGGGAATGGGGCGTCCGCTTCGTGGACATCAAAATTTTGCAATGGGGTTCACCGGGGCGTTCCTTGGAAATTCTCTCCCCACGC
The DNA here is from genome assembly GCA_025350985.1 of Spartobacteria bacterium. Classification (GTDB taxonomy): domain Bacteria; phylum Verrucomicrobiota; class Verrucomicrobiia; order Chthoniobacterales; family Chthoniobacteraceae; genus JANXWU01. The sequence continues at coordinate 2,106 of JANXWU010000392.1, forward strand.
ACGCGCAATCCGCACGTCAATCGCATGGTCACCCAACTGCGCCGGGAGGCGGGCGGCGTGCCTCGAACCTTCCACAAAATCGACTCGTAGCATTTCATGAAAATTTTCGTCACGGGCGGCGCGGGCTACATCGGCAGCATCTGCGTGGAGCAACTGCTCGAACTCGGCCACGGCGTCACCGTATTCGACAATCTCACTGAAGGCCATCGCGCCGCCGTCGATC
>JANXWU010000404.1 GCA_025350985.1 Spartobacteria bacterium
ATAAAAAAGACGCCATCGTCAGTTACTGCTTTGCCAAATTCCAACGCCGTGTTGGTGACGCTAATCCCGGATTATATCGCCGACGAACAGGTTTTTGGTATTCCGAGATCCAAGTGGCTCGGAAAGAATGGGCCGGACGGAAATATTACCAATGAGGGAAACAAACTCGAAGCCTGCGAAAACGCCTGGGCTTATGTGGCGGGTTTAAGGGATGACTCCAATCCACGCTGGCCGGTTCTCGTGAATGCTTTTGCGCAGACATCAGGAAATCTTGGTTCACGCAGCAACCCTTACTTTGTGGCCGACGACACAGCGAAGAACGACCTGTCTCAGGGCAGGAAGGCAGTGGTGCTTCGCTGCGATGGCAGCGCCAACCTTGAGACCACTTACAAAGGGAGTTCCAATCGCTTCACCGTGAAACGCGACGACGATCCGAAGAAGAACGCCTTCACCTACGATGCGAAAGCACGCTGGTTGTCCCCGGATTGCGCCGTGCTCCAACCCATCCCGCCGCCGGAGTAATTGGCGATTTCTTATTGCGCTCGGTATGGCAACGGGCTTCGCGCGAAGCCGTGACCGCAACCCGTCGCAGTGATCCGGCGACTACCTTTCCTAACTCCGAAGCTGAGTCTCTACGCCGCCTCGGCCAGTTTGTGGCCCATGAACTTCAGCGTCTGCGCGAGCTGCTCGACCTTGAGCGGCTTCTTTAAGACCGTGACTGGGCCGAACTTCAAAATGTTGTCGAGCATCACGCTGTCTGGGTAGCCGGTGATGATCACGACAGGCATGTCGTTGTGGCTCTTTTTGATTTCCTTGTAAATCTCGTCGCCGGTGATGTCAGGGAGCATGAGGTCGAGGAAGCAAAGATCGAACTTCTGCTTCTTGAGCGCCGAGAGTGCCTCGCGTCCGGTACCAACGATGACGCGGGCGAAACCGGCTTTCTTGAGGAATAGCTTAAACATTTCCTGAAGGTTCTCATCGTCATCGACCACGAGCACGGAGGGTTGGCTGTCGCCTTCCTCGCGCAGGATGTCGCGATCCAGCGCCTCTTTTTTCACCCGCCACCGTCCGCCAATCTGAATGGCTGGAAGCTGCCCCCGCTGGACGAGGTAATAGACCGTGGGCAGTGGGATGCGCAGATACTCCGCGGTCTCTTTGACGGTCAGGAGGGTGTGGAGGGGTTCGGGCACGTCGGGTTTGGATTCTGCTCCGCGATTGCGGTTTTGCGAAAGTCGTCAGTTTCATTCAGTGTGTCAATGCGGAACACGGGAATCCGCGAAGAGTTTTGCGAACTCCCGCCTTTCGCGGCTTCGGCGAACCGGAACAGTTTCCCCCGCGGTCGCGTGGCTGGGCGAAGCGCGGCCGTGCGAGAGCGCGCGAACGCGGCTGGCGGAAGAAAAACTTTGTGCCGTCGCGCTTCGGTGTTCATCTTCGGCAGCGATGAAAATTTTGATGGCGAGCAGTGAGCTGACCCCACTCGCGCGCACCGGCGGTTTGGGCGATGTGCTCGCGGCGCTGCCGGGCGAACTGCAAAAGCGCGGGCACGAGGTGAGCGTGGCGATTCCCTATTATCGAAGCGTGCGGGAAAACACCGCGCTGAAGAAAAAAAACACGCGCGTGACGGTCACGGTGCAAGTCGGCGCGAAGCGGGTGGAGGCGGAGATTTTCGAATGCAAGGCCGCAAACGGCGCGCAGGTTTTTCTGATCCGTCGCGACGAATACTTCGACCGGAGTGGGCTCTACGGCGCGGACGGACGCGACTACGACGACAACGTCGAGCGCTTTATTTTCTTCTCCAAAGCGGTGCTGGAACTCGCGCGCCGCGTGACGCCACCGCCGGATGTGATCCATGCGCACGACTGGCAAACCGGCTTGCTGCCAGCGTTCGCGCGCGAGCAGGCGCTGCCGTTCAAGACCGTGCTCACGATTCACAACATGGCTTACCAGGGTAGTTTCTGGGGTCTCGATTTCAATCTGACCAACCTGCCGCCAAGCTGGTTTGCGCCGCGCGCGGTGGAGTTTTTCGGACGGCTCAATTTTCTCAAAAGCGGCATCGTCTTTGCCGACGCGATCACGACGGTGAGCGAGCGGTACGCCCGCGAAATCCAGACACAGGAGTACGGCTGCGGATTGGAAACGGTGGTGCGCGAGAACGCGGGACGGCTCACGGGAATTTTGAATGGCACCGATTATTCCCTGTGGAATCCGGCGACCGACAAGCTGCTGCCAAAAAAATTCAGCGCGACTTCGCTGGCGGGAAAAAAAGTTTGCCGGCAGGCGATGCTCGAGAAACTCGGCTTGGAAAAGAATCCGCGCGGCCCGGTGTTCGCGATGGTCACACGGCTGGCGGAACAAAAAGGCATCGACCTCGTGCTGCCGCTCATCGACCGGCTGCTGGCGGACGACGTGCGGCTGGTGGTGCTCGGCGAAGGCGAGACGAATTACGAGTTCGAGTTGATGATCGCGGAGAAAAAGCACGCGGGCCGCTTTGCTTTTCGGCGCGGCTGGGACGAGTCGCTCTCGCACCTCATCGAAGCCGGCTCGGACATCACACTTATCCCTTCTCACTACGAACCGTGCGGCCTCACGGCGCAGTACAGTTTGAAATACGGGACCATCCCGATCGCGCGCGCCTGCGGCGGACTTTACCAGATCATCCAGGATTACGACCCTGCGAGCGGCGGCACCGGTTTCGTGTTTTACGACTACACAGCGGAGGCGCTCTGGGACAGCATCGGTCGCGCGAAGAAACTTTTTCAGAACTCCCAAGCGTGGGAGTCGATGATGACCCGTGCGATGGCGTGCGAGTTTTCTTGGGCGCGAGCCGCGGAGGATTACGAAAAAATCTACGAGTGGATTTTGCGCGGCACCAGAAAAGCGGCAGTCGGCAGGCCAGCGTCATAGCGCGGACTGCGCCCTTCGCGATCGTCCCGAAAGCCGCTCGGCAGCGTGAGGACGCGGTCCATTACCCAACCCAAATGCTGCCGAAACTCCTCACCGAAATCCCCGGTCCGAAGTCGCGCGCGCTGGCGGTCGAACTCAAACGCCACGAGTGCCGCAACACGACTCACGTCGCGGACGACTTCCCCATTTTCTGGGAGCGCGCTGAGGGCGTGAATGTCTGGGACGCGGACGGGAACCGGTTTCTTGATCTGACCTCAGCGTTCGGAGTGGCGGGACTCGGGCACACGAACCGCGAAATCCGCGACGCGCTCGTCTCGCAATCGGCGCAACTTTTTCACGCGATGGGCGACGTGCATCCGCCGGCGGTGAAAGTCGGGCTTTGCCGAGATTTGAGCGCCGCGACCTTCGAGCGTTGGGGCGCGGGCGAAGCCAAAACGATTTTGGGAAACTCCGGCAGCGACGCCGTGGAGGCGGCGTTGAAAACGGCATTGCTCCACACCGGCAAGCCCGGCGTGATCGCGTTCACCGGCGGCTATCATGGCCTCGGCTACGGCGCGCTCGAAGCAGGCGGGCTGCCCTTTTTCAAGAATCCATTTCGTCCGCAGCTCAAAGAATTCGCGGTCATCCTTCCCTACCCGCATTGCTTTCACTGTCCTTTCGGAAACAAGGAGTCTGCACGCGTGAGCGGCACTTTTCCGCAATGCGCGGCCACTTGCCTTGCGCAAATTCAAAGTCAAATCGAGCGCGCCATCGCCGCGCGGGCCATTGGCGCGATTTTGGTGGAGCCAGTGCAGGGGCGCGGCGGCATCGTCGTGCCGCCCACAGGTTTCCTGCCGATGCTCCGTGCGCTTTGCGACGAGCACAAAGTTCTGCTCATCGCCGACGAGATTTACACGGGATTCAATCGGACGGGCGAGTTGTTCGCCTGCGAGCATTTCAGCGTGGTGCCGGACTTGATCTGTCTGGGAAAAGGGATGGCTTCGGGTTTCCCCATCTCCGCCTGCGTCGGTCGCTCGAAGGTGATGGACGCGTGGCCGGAGTCGCGCGGCGAGGCGTTGCACACGAGCACTTTTCTCGGCAATCCCCTCGGCTGCGCGATGGCGCGGGAATCCATCCGCCTCCATCGCGACCCTGCGCTGAGCCCGCGCGTGCGCGCCATGGGCAGCCGTTTCCAATCAGCGCTGCAAAAAATTCAGTCACCCCGCGTCGGTCAGGTGCGCGGCCTCGGCTTGATGCTGGGGCTGGAAGTCGTGACCGGCGACGGTGCCCCGGACGGCGCGTTCGCGATCGCCGCAATGAAGCGAGGACTGCGCGACGGTTTGATTTTTCTCTGCGATTCGCCGGACTCCAACGTGCTGGCGTTCACTCCACCCTTTGCGATTTCGGACGACGAAATCGGGTTCGTCACCGGTCGGCTTCAGGAATATTTGACGTCTTTTCCCGGCTCCATTTCGTAGTCGAGCCGGAGCCGGTCCGTCGTGTTGGGCTTCACGACTTCCTCGAGAAACTTCAGATAGACCGGGTGCTCGAGACACATCGTCAGTTTGTCGAGCGTTTCAAAATCCAGCGCGACGAAAAATGGCCATTCACATTTCGGGTCGATTTTTTTCCCGCACTTGACGCCGTGGGCTTCGGTGATTTTCAGCAGGTTGATGCGGGTGTTCATCATCATCTCCTCCAGCTTTTGAGGTGTGACCTCGGGCTTGAGTTTGTAGAGGGTGATGTGGTGAACCATGCGGGTTGTGGTTTTAGGAGGTTGCCGATTTGGAGGCAAGCACGAACGAAATCAGCGGTGGAATCCCCGCGAACGCTTTCGTCCGTGGAGAAAAACGGCGTCGCTTTCGTGTCCGGAGCGACGCGGCGCGACGCTCAGTTTTTCCACTCGAGCACGCCTTTTTTCAAAGCGTACACGTAGCCGACAGTGACGATGCCGATGAAGCTGAACATGCTCCAAAAAATCATCGGCCCGTGCTCGCGCAGTGAGTCGCGGTAGTTAAGCGCCCACGGATACATGAATACGACCTCGACATCGAACAGGATGAAGAGCATCGCGACGAGGTAGAACTTCACGCTGAAGCGCGGCTGTGCCTCGCCCTGTGGAATCATGCCGCACTCGTAGGCCGAGTCCTTCATCGCATTGCGGCGCGCGGATCTTCCGAGCAGCACGCTCACGACGAGGGTGCCGACGGCAAACCCGAGGGCGACCAGCGCCTGGATCAAAACTGGCAGATAATCTTTGAGCATCGGATGGGCGCGGCCGTCAGGGCGTGCGACGGGAAAAGCCGATTTTCTTGGGCATAGTCGTAAGCCGCCGAAAGTAGCATGGCTTGTTTCGGGTTCGAGAAAATTCGTGCGCCGCTCCGGTCATGATCCGGGCGCGACGGGTGGGGGAGGGGCGGGCTTGGAAATGGACGGCGCGACCGGTGGGAGGGAAAGCTCCGTCGTCTGCATCGTGCCATACATAGCCGCGCCACCGCCGACGATTCCCACCAGGACTTGAAGAAAAGTCACGGGTCCCACCGACTCGGCCAGCGTTCCATTTTCCACCGCCGCCTGCGAATAGACCATCGGGCCGAGATGCTTCGCGATCACCTCGACCGGCGGCAATTTTTTGGCATCGACAACTTTGCCTGCCTCCGGGGAAGCCATCATCCAAACCATCAGCGGAAATTGCGCGGTCGCGTAAATTTGCTCGAACAACGCGCGCGCATCGACGTAGCCGAACGCCTCTGAGGGTTTGACAACTCGCTTTTCCGCGCCGCGAAATCTTTCGGTTTTAGCCAAGTTGGGAGACCCCACCTTGCGACGGTCGATGGCGCTTTTCAAAGATTCGGGATTGAGCGCCAGCAGCACGAACTTGCCGTTCACAGTCATCACCGGCGTGGCGACGGCGGCGATCAGCGGCATCTTCAAAGTGAACGTCGGCGCCCCCTCGGCGGAACCGCGTTCCCACGAGCCCGCGTCCGCCGGGCTGCCGGCCACCGCTGCGGCCAGTCTTTCCGCAGTCGCGACATCTCGCGTCTCCACCGTAAGCAGAAAACCCGGCTGCAACGTGCCGCCCGCCAGATCGATTTGCACCCCGAGTTCCCCGCCGGAACCGCCCAACGCCTTGACGATGTTTTGCATCCACGCAAACCAGTCACCTCCCAAAGCCGCCACGGGCGCGAGCGTGGGATTTTGGGCCGGGTCGAGTGCCGCGGGCATTTGAAACCGTCCATCATAAAAAAGCAGCGTGTCCGTGGAACTAAGCGCGAGCGCGCCCTGCGCCAGCGGCTCGCCCTTCGATGCGCCAGCGTGCAGCACGAACATCGTGTCGTGCATTTGCGCGCCCTCCATTTTAGTGGCGAAGGTGACCGCCTCGATTTTTTTCAGCTCCGCCAGTTGCGCCTCACTCCCCTGCCCGTTCGCCTTCAGCATCGGTTCGATCCGCGCCAGAAAAGCCCGCGGTTGCAAGAACACCATCAACTCACCGTCACGCGGCATCCGCTTCAAAGAGGAAGCGAACGCCGCCTGCTCGCGCAGAACCTTGCCCGCGCGCCTGCCGTCGAGCCGGTCGAGCGTGGCCTTCAGCAAAGTCAGATCGTTGCCCGCGAAACACCACTTGCCTTTCACCGTGCTGGCAAAAACGGATTTTTCGTAGGTGAACGTTTCGATCTCCGCGTCGCCGTATTTGATCAATTCGCTGCGGCCTGCGGGCGAGAGCCGCTGCGACTCCTTCCTCAGCGAACGCAGCAGTTCATCGGCGCTCGCTTTCCGTCCCGAAAACGAAAATCCCGCGATCACCTTCGGCTCCGTCTGCGCGGACGCGGTCACCGCCAGAAAAACCTCGCGCGGCGCGCAGGCGGCGAGCTGTTCGAGTTGCTTTTGCAGAGCGCCCCAGTTGGGCAGCAGCTCTTTTGGGTTCTTGAAAAATGCCTGCACGGCCGGTTCGTTCGCGATTTGCGCCAGCGCGGTTTTCCGGGAGCGCACAGCCGTTCGCAGAGCATCCGGCACCTGCACGAACAGCGCCGTGTCGTCCGGCACGAGCGCCGCCGCCTTCGACTCTCCCACGCTCACTTTTTTGACGACCACGAATGCCGCCACCACCAGCGCCACCAGAACCAAGAAAACGAACAGAAGCTTTTTCATCGCCGGCAATCAACGTGAAAAGCTCGCGGCGACAAAGGAAAATCGCCGCGCGCGCCCGGCTCACGGCTCGTCGTAAATACCCACCGCGCGCAGCCTTTCCGCGCTCAGTTCAAACACCTCGATGCTCACGCGATTCTGTCCCGCGTGGTAGGCGTCGAGGACCATCGGACCAAACTCGCGATAGTTGCTCGCGAGCTTCGGAAAAACAAAAACGGTGTTTCGATTGGGCACCACCACGATCAGCGTCGCCCCAAACACGCCCTCGAATTTCTTCAGGAATCCCGGCGCAAAAATGACCTCGGCCGTGAGCGGGCTTTCCGAGCGCAGCACGGCGTACTCGACGACTTTTTTTGCATCGCGCACCAGTTCCGGCTTCAGCATTTCCAGCAAGCCGGCCGCGTTCACGCGCGCCTTTTCAAAAAAATCGCCCCACGTTAAATGCAGCGCAGTCCACTGCTCGCGGGTGAAATAAACCGGCTCGCCCGCGGCATTCACAAACCCCGGCACGAGCAGCGTGCGCTCCGCGTTCGGAATCTCGAAGGCGACCGGCGGCTTCATAAACTTCGGCTCGATCAGCACGCGCCAATGTTTAGCGTCCGGCCCCTCCGCCGCTTGCGCCGTCACGGCGCACCACGCAACCACGAGCGCGGCGAAAGTTCTTCCAATCGAAAACCGAAAATCGAAACTAAAAAATCTCATGATCACTTTTCTCGACGGAACTCTGGTCGAATCGCTGCCGACGCAAATCGTCGTCGAGGTGCAGGGCGTCGGATACCGCGTCCTCATTCCGCTGTCGAGCTTCGACCGGCTGCCGGCGACCGGCGCGCGCGTGCGCGTGCTCACGCATCTGCAAGTGCGCGAGGATGCGCATGTGCTGTTCGGCTTTATGAGCACGGAGGAACGCGATCTTTTCCGGCTGCTCGTGAACCACGTCAGCGGCATCGGTCCGAAGACCGCGCTCGATGTCCTCAGCGGCATTAGCGTCGTGAATTTCAAAGCCGCGGTCGTCAACGGTGACGCGGGACTTTTGGCAAAAACCAAAGGCATCGGCAAGAAAACCGCCGAGCGAATCATCGTGGAGTTGAAGGACAAAGTGGGCATCGCCGCCGCGTGGGAAGCCGCCAGTGCCGCGCACGCGCCCACGCCCGAGCAGCAGCAAATCAACGACGCCGTGCTGGCGCTCATCTCGCTCGGCTACAAACAAATCGACGCGCACAAAGCGGTGAAGCAGGCGCAGGAAAAAGGCGGAGCCGCGCAGACGACCGAGGAGTTGGTGCGGCAGGCGCTGAAGTTGTTGATCTGAATAGGAATATTCAATGTTCAACTTCGCACTTATTTCTCGTTAAAAGTTGAACGTTGAAAGTTGGAAGTTTTTGCCCATCCCGCCGATGCCCTCCGATCTCGAAAAAGCCGAAGCCGTTCGCGCCGCGATGCCGGCGGAAGGCTTGTTCGCGGAAAAGGACTGGCTCGTGTCACCCGAGCCTTTTCCACTCGACGCCGCGACCGTGTCCGAATTGGAGAAACTCGGACACCGCCTGAACGCCTTCATCCGCGCGTGCAACGACCTCTATCACCTCAGCGCGCAGGGTCGCCAGCCGCGGTGGATTTCCGAATATCTCGACCGGGGAAAACCGCGTGAGCTGATCGAATTCGCGCGCGCGAAAATCTTCCGCGACGCCGTGCCGCAAGTCATCCGGCCCGACCTCATTCTCACGGATAACGGCTTTACGATTGCCGAACTCGACAGCGTCCCTGGCGGCATCGGCGTGACCGCGTGGCTGAACCAAACCTACGCGAAACTCGGCGCGGACGTGATCGGCGGCGCGGACGGAATGATCGAAGGTTTCAGGTCGATTTTTCCCGAAGGCGACATCCTCGTCTCGCGCGAAGCCGCCACCTACCGACCGGAAATGGAATGGCTCGCGAGAGCGCGGAACGCGGAGCGCGGAACGCGGAGTGAAGAAGCGGCAACCAGCGTCACCGACGCAGAATCCTTCTCCGTTCCGAGTTCCGCACTCCAAGCTCCGCGTTCCATTTATCGCTTCTTCGAGTTGTTCGATCTTCCCAACCTCGCCTCCTCGCCAAGCCTGATGGAATCAGCTTTGCGCGGCGAGGTGCGGATCACGCCGCCAATCAAACCGTGGATGGAGGAGAAGCTGTGGCTCGCGCTTTTTTGGATGCGACCGCTGCGCGAGTTCTGGCGACGCGCGTTGCGTGAAAACCATTTTCTGGCGCTGCAAAAATCCATTCCCTACTCGTGGATCGTTGATCCCACGCCGCTGCCGCAGCACGCCGTCATTCCCAAACTCGACATCCACGACTGGCGGGAGCTGGGCGAGTTCAGCCAAAAACAACGCGCGCTCATTTTGAAAATCAGCGGCTACTCCGAACTGGCGTGGGGCAGCCGCGCCGTCTTCCTCGGCCAGGACATGCCGCACGCCGAATGGCGCGCCGTGATCGATCGGGCGCTCCACGATTTCGAGTCGCATCCGTACCTGTTGCAGGAATTTCACAAAGGCAAAC
>JANXWU010000098.1 GCA_025350985.1 Spartobacteria bacterium
CCTGCCATTTTGGTCCCAAGGCAAAGGCAAAACTCAATCTGGAGTCCTTGGACTTCGCCAATCTCGGCAACAACGGCGAGACTTGGGAGAAGATCCTGCGCAAGCTGCGCAACCGCGAAATGCCGCCTGTCGGCATGCCGCGTCCCCAGGAGGTGACGTATCAGGCGCTCGTCTCGGCTATCGAGGGCGAACGCGATCGTGTGGCGCAAGTCAGGCCCAATCCGGGTCGCCCGACGCTCCATCGCCTCAACCGCACCGAATACGCCAATGCCGTTCGCGATCTGCTGGCGCTCGACATAGACGTTTCGGAGATGTTGCCGGCTGACGACATCGGCTACGGCTTCGACAATATCGGCGACGTGCTGCAGGTATCGCCCGTATTGCTGGAACGGTACCTGTCGGCGGCACGCAAGATTAGCCACACCGCGGTGGGCGACATGACGCTACCCGAGTCCTATCAGACCTATACCATTCCTCACGGGCTCATTCAGGACGATCGTTTGAGCGAAACCGCGCCGGTCGGTTCGCGCGGCGGCACCGCGATTCGCCACTACTTTCCGGTGGACGGCGAATATGACATTTCGATCACCCTGCAAAGAAACAGAAACGACGAATATTTGGGCTTCGAGCGGGAACGCAAGCTCGATCTGAGGCTCGATGATCAAAGGCTCCAACTGTTCACCATTCCGGCCAGTCAAAAGAAGATTGTGCTTGGCGGCGGAACGCCCCCCGATGCGAAACTTAGGGTCCATTTGTCCGTCAAGGCGGGCTCGCGAGAGATCGGTGCATTGTTCCTGAAAGATTCGGTGCTTCAGGAAGGCATTATCGACAAAGTCCGCGACGACGACGTGAAGACCTACTTTGAAGGCGTGGGCAGCGTTACCGTTGCCGGCCCGTTCAATGTCGAAGGACCGGGTCACACAGTCACCCGCGACAAGATTTTCATCTGCCATCCAGCCAAGACCGCTGACGAAGAGGCCTGCGCGGAGAAAGTCCTGTCGAACCTCGCCCACCGCGCCTATCGGCGGCCCGTGAGCGCCGACGACATGCCGCAACTGCTCGCGCTCTATAAAGAGGGCGCTACGAATGGCGGCTTCGAGGCGGGCGTGAGATTGGCGCTGCAGAAGATTCTGGTCTCGCCCGAGTTCCTCTTCCGTGCCGAGCTTGATCCGGCGGACGCCGCTCCTGGAAGCGTGTACCGGGTCAGCGATGTCGAGCTTGCATCGCGGCTGTCCTTCTTCCTCTGGAGTAGCATTCCTGACGACGAGCTGCTCGCAACCGCCGAGAAGGGACAACTCCACGATCCGTCAGTCCTGAAGGCGCAGGTCAAGCGCATGATGGCCGATCCTCGCTCGGAGGCCCTGATCAAGAACTTCGTCGGCCAATGGCTGTTCTTGCGCAATGTCTCAAGGATATCGCCGGATACGTCGACCTTTATGAGCTTCGATGAAAATCTGCGCCGGTCGATGGCGAAGGAAACCGAGCTCCTGGTCGAAAGTCAGGTACGAGAGGATCATAGCGTCGTCGATCTCTTAAGCACCGACTACACCTTCCTCAATCAGCGCATGGCCGAGCATTACGGGATCAAGGGCATTTACGGCACAGAGTTCCGCCGCGTTAAGCTCGAAGACCCGAAGCGGTTCGGCCTGCTCGGACAGGCCAGCATCCTCGCGGTGACCTCCTATCCCAACCGGACGGCCCCGACCATCCGCGGCAACTGGGTCCTGGAGCAGCTTCTGGGCACGCCGCCGCCGCCGCCGCCGCCCAATGTTCCATCGTTGAAGGACGATCAGACCACGCAGAAACTGACCATGCGCCAACGCATGGAACTGCACCGGTCCAGCCCGCAATGCGCCGCTTGCCACAAGATGACGGACCCGCTCGGCTTCGCGCTGGACAATTTCGATGGCATCGGCAGTTGGCGCGACTCACTTGGACCCGTTTCGGGACCGATCGATTCCTCCGGCACCCTGCCCGACGGCACTCCGTTCAATGGGCCGGAGGGCTTGCGCCATGTCCTGTTACAAAAAC
>JANXWU010000066.1 GCA_025350985.1 Spartobacteria bacterium
GATGCCGAGCGACGCCATCTGCGCCATCGCGATGTCGATGAAAATAATCCCGCGCCGCACGACGTGCATCCCGAGATACACGAGCAGCCACGGCAACAACACGCAGGCCACGACGGGCCAAAGCATCACGTCCCACATAGGTTACTCCTTCATCGCAGCGGCGACGCGCGAGACGAGCGTGTCGATGAGTGCGACGTAGGTTTCGGTGTTCGGCAGCGCGCCGGGAAATTGCGCCGCGTCCACGACGTGCGCGCCGGTCGAGGAGGCGACCTTCTCGGCGATTTTGCGATTGTGAAACGGCTCGACCATGATGGCCTTCACATGCGCGGCCTTCATCTGCCCGATGACGGTCGCGAGATGCGACGGCGAGGGCGGGATGCCAGGTTTCGGTTCGAGAAAAGTCTCGATGGTGAAACCAAAACGATGCGCGAAGTAAACCCAGGAGTCGTGATACGCCGCGATGGGCTGTCCCTTGTAAGGCAGCAGCGCCTTGCCCCACTCTTGCAGTTTGGCGTCGATCGTCGCCTCGAACTTTTTGTAGTTCCCCTCGTAGAACGCGGCATTCGGCGCGTCGAGCGTCGCGAACGCCTGCGCGATGTGGTGCGCGACGGCTTTCGCGATGATCGGGTCGATCATGAAATGCGGATTGCCGAGCGCGTGGACATCGCCGGCGGCGCGCGTGACATTTGCGGGGACATTGAGCAGGCGCAGGCCTTCCGAGGCGATGACGCGCCCCGGTTTTCCCGGCTCGATTTTATTGTTGCGCGCGTTTTGCAGCAACGGCGGCAGCCAGCCGACTTCGAGTTCCGCGCCGCCTTCGATGAGCACGTCGGCAGCGCGAAGTTTCACGACGAAACTCGGGCGCGCATCGACGAAGTGCGGGTCTTCGGTCGGCTTGGCCATCGCGGTGACTTCGACTTTGTCGCCGCCGATTTCGCGCGCGAGCGCGGCGTAATCGGGCAGTGTCGCGACGACGTTGAGCTTCGCCTCGGCTCGCGCGATTAGCGCAAAAACCGCAAAGAGAATTGTCATTTTGTTTTTCATGATGTGGGTGGGTTTGGGGAAAAGTGGTCCGCTAAAAACGCGAAACGACGCGAAAGGCCGACAGGCGTTCGCAAAGACATCCGCTTCAGATTCCGCGATTTTTTTAGCGCCATTTGGCATGTTTGGCGGATCCTCAAAATTTGTGCGCGCCGTGGGCGCCGAGGGCGAATTCGAATTGGAGAAAGACGGAGTCCACATCGCGACCGCCGAGGAAGTGCGAGGCTTCGAGCCAGTCGTGATTGTATTGCAGCCGGATTTTCGAGAACTCCGACGGGTAGTAAGTCAGGTCGAGCGACAGCCGCCAGCGCGTCTGCCGTTCTGGATCGTCGGTGAAAGGCGAGTCGGTCATGTGGACGAAGTCGCCGCGGAGGCCGGTGGTCCAGCCTTTGCGAAAACCCCACACGACTTGCGAATACGCGCCCCAGTCGTTGAACTTCTCGCGGACCGGAAACGAATCGTCCTGCCCGCGCCCCGCCTCGAAGCGCCGATAAATCACCTCGCTCTGCCATTTCACGAACGGCCAGCCGCCCTCGGCGTGCGTCGGTTTCCATTTGTAGAAAAGATCGACGCCGTAGATTTCCGTGCGCGCGGAATTGCCGGTGTCGTTCGGGCCGAAAGCCGCTGATGCGCCGAAGAGCAATGTCCGCGTCGCGGTGAGATCAAACGAATTTTCCCAGCGCGGGATGATCGCCAAATCCTGCACGCCGCGAAGCTGCCGGTCGATGGTCGAGCGTCCGTAAAACGTGCCGCCGTCGCCGGGGTTGCGGAACGAAAAGCCGGTGTTCCCCTCGCCGTTTTGGATCGCGAGATAAAGCTGCGAATACCATTTCACGGGCAGCACCCAGCCCACTTGCGCGCCGACGCCGCGCAGTCCGTCCGAGCCGAGCAGCCGCCCCTGCACGAGCGGCGCATCGACAAAATCCCAAGTGTGCGGATGCGTCGGATTGATGCGACCGAACGGCGCGAAGAACTGCCCGGCTTTCACCTGCAATCCGAACGGCAGCGTCGTCGTCTGCATGAACGCTTCCTCGGCCTCGACCGACGTTTCGTTGTGGTTGTCGAGTTTGAAAACGATGTTCACGAACGCCTCGAAAAATGGATCGACCGCGCCGTCGAGCGCGATTTCCAGATTGCGCGCGTTGAAGCCGCGATGCTGCGGGTCGTGATCGCCGACTTCGATGCGGTCGAGGTCCTGCGCCGTCGAAGCCGCCGCGCTGAATTGTCCGTCGAACGAAAGGTTGACGAAACTTTTCGAGCCGCCGCCGCCGAGGAGCGTCATCGGAAAGGTGAGCGAGGCCGCGCCTGCGGTCGGCGTCACCGGCGCTCCGCTCACGATGCTGTTGTCGGTCGTCGGAAAAGCGGACGGCGCGGCGGGCGCAGCACTGCCGGGGATGAGCGCTTCGTCCGTCGTCGGAAATGCCGTCTCCGCTGCCGGCTTCGCACCTGCGACGGTCGGGCCGGTCATCGGCGTCGTCAGGCCATCCCCCTTCCCCGTCGGCAACGGCAACGTCGCCGGCGCGCCCGCGACGGATTTTTGCAGCACGTCGATCACCTGTTGCTGCTTGTCGATTTTCTGGTGAAGCGCATCGATCTCGTCTTTGTGCTGCGCCTGCATTTGCTGGATCGTCTCCAGCATTTGTTTTTTGAACGACGCGAGGTCGCTCGTTGATGCGGGAGGTTTTTGCTCCTGCGAGAAAACGACGCTGGCCGCGAACGTGGCGGCGAGTGTCAGAATAACTGCGTGAAATTTCATGGTTTGGTTTTGCGCGAAGGGGTTTTTGAAACGAACACGATCAGCCGTCGTCGCGAGGGACGACGGTTTCGGCGAAGGAAAATGCGGCCACGACGGCGGGAGGCGCAGCGACGCGCAACCCGCTTGCAGCCACGGTTACGCCGGAGGGGCGTGTTCGAAAACGGCGCGCGTCAGGAACAACGACGGCGCACCCTGCGCATCACACTTTGGAAAAACGAAATGGCAAATCGGCAGCCACGCGATGAGCACGATCACCACCGGCGCATCATCAACCCCGCCCGATTGAATCAGCGTCACCGCGCACTCGTGATTCCCGCTGCCCGAGTCGGCATGGATCAGTTCGTGCAACTGCGGAGCCGCCGCCAGCGCCAGCACCCACAGCAGCGCCGAAAGCAGCACGCCCGCGAGCAGCGGAGAGTGCAGCTTCGCGCGGAAGCGGAGGGATGCGAGGCGCGGCATGGCGAGACTGTTGGCGGAAGGCCGGTTTCTTTTCAACTGAAAATTCCGAGTGGCACACCGCCAGCGATCCGACCGCCACACACCGGGGTCAGGCTTTTTCAGAAGTCACGGGCGCTGAACCCGGCTGTGCCAGCGGAGGACAGGGAATGCGCATCGCGTGATCGCTCGGCTCGAGGATGGCCCCGGACAAGCGCGCGTGAACTTTGGTCAACTCCGCGCCGAAGAAAAAAATCTGCGCGCTGTAATAGATCCACACGAGCACGATCACCAGCGAGCCCGCGGCACCATAGCCGGACGCGACCGCGCTGCGCCCGAGGTAGAGCCCGATCAATTGTTTCCCCAGCGAAAAAAGCAGCGCCGTGACCGCCGCGCCGAACCACACCAGCCGCCACGGGATTTTCACGTCGGGCAGCAGCTTGAAAATGAGCGCGAAGAGCACGGTGATGACAACGAACGAAACGAGGAAAGTGATGAGCATCCCGGCGGATTCCAGCAGCGGAAAATAGCCGCTGAGAAATTTCTGAGCCGCGGCCAGACCCGCGGTGAGCAGCAGCGAGACGAGCAGCAAAAAGGCGATGACGAGGGTCATGCCAAACGACAGCAGGCGCTGCCGGACAATCGTCGCGACGGCGCGGCCCGGCCTCGTGGTCACGCCCCATATCGTGTTCAAGGAAAACTGCAACTGCCCGAAGACCGTGGACGCGCCGATGAGCAAAGTCACGACGCCGAGTGCCGTCGCCCAAGCGCCCGCGCTCGGCTGGTTCGCGCTCTGGAGCATGGTCTGAATCGCCTCCGCGCCTTGATGCCCGACCATGCCTTCGATCTGTTGCGTGATTTCTCCCTGCGCCGCTTTTTGGCCGAAGGCGAGCCCGCTGATCGAGACGGCGAGGACCAGGAGCGGCGCGATGGAAAAAATCGTGTAATACGCGAGCGCCGCGCCGAGCGTTGAGGCGTTGTCGTCCACCCATTCGTTGCCGGCATTTTTCAGCAGCTCGATGATTTTTTTCATCCGTGAAATGGAAACGCGCTCATCGGTGGGGCCGGATTCATTCGGTCAAAATGCGACGCCGATGCTGAAATGAAACGCGCCAATTTTTTCGCCTTC
>JANXWU010000526.1 GCA_025350985.1 Spartobacteria bacterium
CCTACGCGGTGGAGGCGATCGTCACCCGCGCGCAAACCGTCACCTTCGCCCGGCTGTTCGGCCTGTCCAACCTCACTGTCCGCAACCGCGCCGTGGCGTTGATGATCTCCACCGGCCAGCCCTGCATCCTCACCCTGTCGCAGAATCTGACCGCTGGCGGCAACGACACGGTCACCGGCCCGAATTGCCTGCTGGCGTCCAATTCCACGGACTCGACCAATTCGATCGACATCTATGGCTCCGCCAATTTGAGTGTCTATACCCTGCGCTCGGTGGGTGGCTGCAACGGCTGCGGCTCGAACAAAGTAGCCGCGACCCGTCCCTACACGGCGTTTTCCGCCCCGATGTCGAACCCCTTTGCCGGCCTGGATGCCTGGACCCCGCCGGCCTATAATGCCGCGCAATGCCTGTCGATCCCAGCGGCGGTCGGTGGCGTTATCACCATGGTCCCGAGCACGACCCAGTACTATTGCTCTGGAATCAGCACCACCAACCACGACGTGGTGAATTTCCAGCCCGGCACCTATCTGTTCTACAATGCCGGCATCACCGCGCATGGCGGCACCTTCGAGTGCACCGCCTGCTTCAGCGGCAACACCGCGATCGATGGCGTTAATATCATCCTCAATGGTGCCCAGGGCAGCACGGGCGGGATCGACATCGATGCCCAGACCACAGTCACCCTCACCGCCAAAACCACCGGCACCTTGACCAATGCGCTACAGGGCGTCTTGTTCTACCGGGTTGCCGACGCCGGAGGCTCCGCTATCAAGATCAACGGCGGCGCCAACACCTGGTGGCAGGGGGGAATGTATTTTCCGGACGCGAGCATTAAGATCAACGGCAACTCCTCCAACAGCCCAGCAACCTGCACCGTGATCGTCGCCGAGGGTGTGGATTTGACCGGAAATTCCAACAACTACTTCGACAATTCCGGTTGCGTGGCCATGGGGATCGACTATCAGCTCAACCGCTCGGTTTTGCTCGTCGAATGAAAAATCTTCGCTCCGTCCTCGCTTGTCTCGCCGCATTGCGGGCCTGCCGTCGCGGCGCCGCGGCGTTGGAATTCGCCATCATCGCCCCGATCACGGCCATCGCCTTGCTCTGCATCTACGATCTCGGCAACGCCTTGCAGCAGCAGATCCGCCTGACCGACGCGGTACGCGCCGGCGGCATCTTCGCCGCCTCCTGGCCGGACCCGTTGAGCGCGGTTGCCACCCAGGTCACCGCCGCCCTGTCCCCATGGGCCAATGTCACGGTGCCAACCCCAACCATGGCCTGCTATTGCTGGGACTATTCCGCCCAGACCTCCACCTCCGTCACCTGCCCGACCAGCGGGACCGACAGTTGCACCGGCAGTCTGATCTTCCAGCGCTATGTCACCGTCACCGCCTCGCGCCCGATGTCGCCGATCTTCTTGACGTCGCTCACCACGACCACCGCGCAATATGTCGCCCGCATCAAGTAACCCGCGGCGGGGGCACGCCCGCCGCTCCCTGTGGCGGGATCGTTCCGGAAACACGACGGTGGAATTTGCCATCACCGCGAGTGTGTTCCTCGGCCTGTTGCTGGGCGGGATCGAATTCGGCCGCTATTTCTTCACCTTGGAATCACTGCGCACCGCCACCGCCGATTCCGCCCGCGCGACGCTGGTAACATACAACGCCAGTGGCACCTGCCCGTCCGCCAGCACGGTCAAGACCGCTGTCCTGCCGCGGACCCCATTGCTAAGCACATCCAGCCTCACCCTCACCGTTGCCTGCTCGAAGGACTCCGCGGATCGCGTGACCATCGCCATTTCCAGTTCTTATACATTCTCCAGCGGCTTCCCTGTGGTGTCATTCCTGAACAGTACGCTCACCGAAAGCGCCAGTTTGGTCTATTGACACGGTGGGTATTCGCGTCCGCCTTCGCCAGGCGGTGTCAGTACTGCCTGAAGGCCGCCTGACGCAGCAGGACCGACTTCTTATTGACGACCAAGGCGCTCGCTACTATTTGGAGCCTGTCGTACCCGGTCAAAATATTATCGAAGCTTATTATTTCCGTTATCACGAAATGGAGGGGCCGCCAGCCTAC
>JANXWU010000540.1 GCA_025350985.1 Spartobacteria bacterium
CAGCCGCTGCTCTACGAGGCCATCGCGTCGCACCCGAGTGTGGCGACCATTTACAAAAAGTATTTGATCGATTCCGGCGTCCTCACCGAGGAGGAGGCAGCGGCCTTGGAAAAGGAGTTTCAAGACAAACTGCAGGCGGCATTTGAGGAGGTGAAAACGGCCGAGCGCGAGCAAAAGCTGAACAAGTTTGCCGAATCGACCGCGGTGTTTCAGCCGCCGTTTTCGCACGACCCGGTGAAGACCGCTGTGTCCCCAAAAGCGATCGACGACGTGATGCGCGCGATGACGACCGTGCCGGAGAATTTCAAAGTACTGCCCAAAGTGCAGAAGATGCTGCTCGACCGGCGCGCGCAAATTCACAAAGCCGGCGGGCCGTATGACTGGGCGCTCGGCGAGTCGCTCGCGTTTGGCACGCTGCTCGCGGAAGGCGTGCCCGTGCGGCTTTCCGGGCAGGACAGCCGGCGTGGCACGTTCTCGCACCGGCACTCGGTCATCTACGACGCGGCGACGCGCGAGCGGCACATTCCGCTCCGGCACGTCTCGCCGAACCAGGCCAGCTTTTGCGTTTACAACTCCCTGCTCAGCGAGGCGGCGGTGCTCGGATTCGACTACGGGTACTCGCTGAGTTTCCCGCAGATGCTCTGTTTGTGGGAGGCGCAGTTCGGCGATTTCGTGAACGGCGCGCAAGTCATCATCGACCAGTTCATCGTCTCGGCGGAATCGAAATGGCAGCGCCCCAGCGGCATCGTGCTCCTCCTGCCGCACGGCTACGACGGCCAGGGTCCCGAGCATTCGAGTGGACGCATGGAGCGCTTCCTTCAACTGTCTGCCGAGGAGAATATTCAGGTCTGCAACGTGACGAGTGCCGCGCAGTATTTTCATCTGCTGCGCCGCCAGATGAAGCGGGAGTTCCGCAAGCCGCTCATCGTTTTCACCACGAAAAAACACGTCCGGTCCGAAGATTACGCTTCGCCGCTGAAGGATTTCACCGACGGGCAATTTTATGAAATCCAGCCGGGACCGCAGCCGGTCGATGCGCAAAAAGTCGAGCGCGTGATTCTGTGTACGGGCCAGCTTTTTTACGACCTGCTCGCGTATCGAGCCGCCAACAAACGCGACGAGGTCGCGCTCGTCCGGGTCGAGCAACTCTACCCGCTGCACGACGAGGCGCTGCGGACGGAGGTCGAAAAGTTTCCGCCGCAGGCGAAGTTGATTTGGTGCCAGGAGGAGCCGCAGAACATGGGTGCTTGGACTTACATGCACTCGGCGCTGGAGCGGGTATTCGCGGGACGCGCGCACCATTTCGCCGGGCGCGGCGCGAGCGCGAGCACCGCCGTCGGCTCGCTCGGCCTGCACAAGCGCGAACAGAAAGCGCTGATCGAAGAAGCATTCAATGCGTGAATAAATTTCAGCACGGCAATTTCGAACGCGGTAGTCTTTTCCTCCGCGCCTCCGCGTTAAAAATGCAAACGTCCCAAACCACATGAGCCTCGAAGTCACCATTCCATCCGTCGGCGAATCGATCACCGGTGGCGTGCTCTCGGTCTGGCACAAAAAAGACGGCGAGGCAGTCAACGCCGGCGATGTGCTCTTCACGCTGGACACGGAGAAAGTGTCCACCGAGATCACGGCGGAAAAAGCCGGCACCCTGCGCACCAAGGTTGCGGAGGGCGATGAAGTAAAAATCGGCCAAGTCGTCGCCACGATTGAGGAAGGTGCGGCTGCGGCTCCCGCGCCGGCAGAGGTGACCAAGCCTGCTGCTCCGGAAAAGACGGAAAAGAAAGAAGCGGCGAAGCCGGTGCGGGCGAAAAAATCCGATGTGCCGAAATCCGAACCCGCCCCGAGCCGAATCGAAGTCACGATGCCGGGCCGCGCGGGCCGCGCTCCACAAGTCGCGAACCTGCTGGAGACCGCGCGCGACATGTCGGACGAAGTGCAAATCGAACCGCGCGACCTGCCGCCAGCGCCGAAAGCCGCGGCCTCGCCGGGAAAAGGCACGACGCGAAAAAGGCTCTCGCCTTTGCGCAAAAAAATCGCGGCGCAACTCGTGATGGCGCAACACACCGCGGCGATTCTCACGACGTTCAACGAGTGCGACCTCGGCGCGGTCATGGAATTGCGCAAGCGAATGCAGGACAGTTTTGTGAAACAGCACGGCGTGAAGCTCGGCCTCATGTCGTTTTTCATCAAAGCGACCGTCGCCGCGCTCAAAGCCGTCCCGCAGGTCAATGCCCGTCTCGAAGCCGACGAGCTGATCGAGCACCACTACTTCGACATCGGCGTCGCCGTCGGCACCGAGCGCGGGCTGATGGTGCCAGTCCTTCGCGATTGCGATGACAAAAGTTTCGCCGACCTCGAAAAGGAAATCGCCGGCTTCGCGGAAAAAGCGCGCACCGGCAAGATCACGTTCGAGGATTTGCAGGGCGGCGTGTTCACGATTTCCAACGGCGGCATTTACGGGTCGATGCTCTCGACGCCGATCCTCAATCCACCGCAGAGCGGCATCCTCGGCCTGCACAAAATCCAAGACCGACCGATGGCCGTGAACGGGCAGGTCGCCATTCGCCCGATGATGTATCTTGCGCTCAGCTACGATCATCGCGTCGTCGATGGACGCGAGGCGGTGACGTTTTTGGTGAAGGTGAAAGAGGCCATCGAGGAACCGGCGCGGCTGCTCCTGGGGATGTGAGCGGTTTGCAAAACCAACCCCCGCCGCTAACTTTCCCCGCATGGAGCGCAGCCTGCTGGTCGCCTCGACTTTTTGTTTCCTCCTCGGCCTCGCTTACACGGTCTATGCGTTGCGTGCCCGGCATTTTCGGCCTTCGCGTTTTAACCTGAGCGCGATCTTTTGCGGCTTCGTTTTGCAGAGTGCGTTCCTGTATTTGCGCGGCGAAAAAGTGCGCGCGTGCCCGGTGACGAACCTGTTCGAGGTGCTCATCTTTTTGAGTTGGTCGATCGTGCTGCTTTATCTTGTGGTCGGCCCCGCCTACCGGCTTTCTCTGCTCGGAGCATTCACGTCGCCGATGGTTTTTGTGTTCCAACTTTTTGCGCTGCTCGCGCCCATCGACCGTCCCGCCGCGCCGCGCGCGCACCACAGCTCGCTGCTCGAATTGCACGCCGCGCTTTCGGTCATGGCTTACGGCGCGTTTGCCCTCGGCTGCGTCGCCGGCGTGATGTATCTCGTGCAGGAGCGGCAACTCAAGTCGCATCAACTCCACTCGATTTTTTTTCATCTGCCCCCGATTCACGATCTCGCTGTCGCGATCACCCGCCTGCTCTTCGCCGGCTTTGCCTTGCTGACCGTCGGCCTGTTCGCCGGCTTTCTCGTCGGCGTTCCGATGTTAAAAGTCGTCATTGGCGAAGCGGTCTGGCTGGCCTACGCGGCGATTCTCCTCGGCGAGTGGATGAAAAAAATCAGTCCGCGTCGATTCGCGGTTTTAGCAGTGGCGGCGTTTGCGTTTGCCTTGGTCACGCTGTCGGGATTGAACCTGCTCGGAGGGAAATGAACATCGTCTGCCTCGGCCTCAGCCACCGCACCGCGAGCGTCGAGCAGCGGGAAAAGTTTGCCATCGCTGAATCGGAACTCGGCAGCGCGGCCTGCCGTCTTTCGACGACGGACGGCCTCGGAGAATGCGTCGTCATTTCCACCTGCAACCGGGTCGAAGTGTATGCCGCCGCGCCGGACGCCGGCTTCGCGCTGGCCGCCTTGCGCCGCTTCTTTGCGGAGCGCGCCACCGCGGATGACACGGCTTTTTACCAAGCCGACGCGACGGAGAGCATTCGCCATTTGTTTCGCGTCGTGAGCGGCCTTGAGTCGATGGTGCTCGGCGAGACGGAGATTCTCGGGCAGGTGAAAAAAGCGTACCAGGCGGCGTGCGACGCAGGTGCGACCGGAAGGCATCTGAACAAATTTTTCCAGCGCGCGTTTAACGTCGCCAAGGAAGTCCGCACGAAGACGAACATCACCCGCGGCTCCACTTCGGTGGGCGCGGTGGCGGTCGATCTTGCGGAGAAAATCTTCGGGAAACTCAACTCGTGCAAAGTGATGATTCTCGGCGCGGGGGAGACCAGCGAACTGACTGCACGCGCGCTTTTGTCCCGCGGCGCGCACAGCATCTTCGTCTCGAACCGCTCGCACGATCGCGCCGTCGCGCTCGCGGCCGAACTCGGCGGACGCGCCATCCATTTCGACAAATGGCACGACGAACTGCTGCCTGCCGACATCCTCATCGGCTCGACGGCGGCACCGCACGCGATCGTCACTCGCGAGAAAATTGCCCCCGTGATGCGGCAGCGAAAAGACCGGCCGTTGTTCATCATCGACCTCGCGGTGCCGCGCGATGTCGATCCCGCCGTGAATGAAATGGACGGCGTTTATCTGTACGACATCGACTCGCTCAAAGCCATCGCCGGCCAGTCGCTCGAAGTGCGCCGCGCCGACCTCGCGCTCTGCGAGCAAATGATCGAGCGGCACGTCGCGGAGTTTGGCGTGTGGCTCGCGAAATCACATCTGCCGCCGCTGGAACGCGGCGCGCATTTGGCGAAGCGGCTCGCCGCGTCGTGAAGCAATTGCGGTGGAAGAAAAAATTGCACCCCGGCGACAAAGCCCGCTACTTTCGCACCCAGTGCAAACCATGCAGGAACCGCTGGTTGAAAGCGTTCATCCCCCAGCGCCGGAGGAATATCTCCGGGCTTATCGGACGATGCTGCTCGCGCGGATTTCCGAGGAAAAATATGCCAGCCTTTATCGGGCGGGAAAAATTTTTGGCGGCGTTTTCATCGGACGCGGGCAGGAGGCGTTGAGCGTCTCCATCGGTCAATCGCTGCGGCGCGGCACGGACATTTTCGCCCCGCTCATCCGCGACCAGGCGGGACGGCTTGCCTTTGGCGAGAGCGTGCTCGACGCCACGCGCACTTATCTCGGCTCGCGCCTCGGCCCGATGCGCGGTCGCGACGGTAATGTCCACCGCGGCTATCCGCGCGAAGGGCATCTGGCGATGATCAGCCATCTCGGCGCGATGATTTCCGTCGTCAGCGGCGCGTTGTTCGCGCGAAGAATGCGGGGCCTGAGCGGGTTCGTCGGAGCCGTATGCATCGGCGACGGCGGCACTTCCACCGGCGCATTTCACGAGGCCGTCAACCAGGCGGCGGTGGAAAAACTGCCGCTGGTGGTGGTGGTGGCGAACAACCAGTACGCGTATTCCACGCCGACCTCGCGCCAGTTTGCGTGCGACGATTTGCTGGACCGCGCGCGCGGCTACGGCATGCGGGGGCACGCGCTCGACGCCACGAATCTGGCGGCGTGTTTGCAAACGGTCGGCCACGCCATCGATCTCGCCCGCACTGGCGGCGGCCCGCAAATGATCGTCGCCACCCTGCTGCGACTCTGCGGCCACGGCGAACACGATGACGGGAATTACATCGATCCAAAGCAGCACACCGAAGTCGGTGGCGATTGTCTCCCGCTCGCCGAGCGGCTGATTTTAGAAAACAAATGGGCCGACGCCGCCGAGATCGAGGCATGGCGGAAGACGGCGGTGCGAGAGGTGGATGAAGCCGTGGCCACCGCGCAGCGCGAGGCTTTGCCCGATCCAGATGCGGAGCAGTGGCAGGCGATCACGACGGCGAGATTGATCGACGGGTTCACGGAATGATCACGTATCTCGAGGCCATCCGCGAAGCACAAGCGAAGGCGCTGGCCGACGATCCGCGCGTCTTCATTTATGGGCAGGATGTGGGCGCATTTGGCGGCGCGTTCAAGGCGACGAAAGGACTCGCGAAAGAATTTCCGGGACGCGTGCTCGACGCGCCGTTGAGCGAGGACGCCATCGTCGGCCTGGCCATTGGGGCGGCGATCGACGGGATGCGGCCGATCGTAGAAATGCAGTTTGCGGATTTTTCCACGGTGGGTTTCAACCAGATCGTCAACCACGCGGCGACGCATTTCTGGCGGACCGGCGTGCCCTGCCCGATCACGGTGCGACTGCCCAGCGGCGGCACGGCGGGCAGCGGACCGTTCCACAGCCAGTGCATGGAGGCGCTCTACGCCACGTATCCGGGGCTGATCGTGATGACACCCGCGACCGTGGAGGACGCGTATTCGATGCTGCTCGAAGCCGTGGCGATCGACGACCCGGTGATTTTTTGCGAGCACAAATATCTCTATTACCACCTGAAAGCCGAGGCGCTGCCCACCGAGGCGATGCCGGTGGGAAAAGCGCGCATCGCTCGTGCGGGCCGCGACCTCACCGTGGTCGCCTACAGCGCGATGGTGCATGAAGCGCTGGCCTGCGCGGAGGAACTCGCAGGCGAGGGAACGGAGATCGAAGTCGTCGATTTGCGCACGGTGAAGCCACTCGACACAGACACCGTGCTGGCCTCCGTCGCGCGCACGGGCCGCCTGCTCGCCGTGGGCGAAGCGTGGCCGTGGGGCGGCGTGAATGCCGAGGTCGTCGCGCGGGTCGCCAGCGACGGATTCGCCTTGCTCGACGCGCCGCCCCGCCGCTTGAATGCCAAGGACACGCCGGTGCCGTTTCACCCGAATTTATGGGGCACGCACCGCCCGACCGCCCGCAGCATCGCCGTCGCCGTGCGCGAAGTTTTAAGCCAATGAAAATGAACCGCAGAGGCGCAGAGGCGCAGAGAAAAACCGGAGACGAAATTCTTCTCCGCGCCTCTGCGCCTCTGCGGTGAAAACTCGTATGCCTGAAA
>JANXWU010000016.1 GCA_025350985.1 Spartobacteria bacterium
GCAAAAGCGGACCTTGGAAAAGACTATAGCGGCTTTAAATCGATCGATCTATCTGGGTTGTCGACCACGGTCGGCATTTACGTCAGATTCTGAGGATGAATTTTATGTTGCAACTACACGCAACGCTCATCCACGGTGATGTTCCCGTGGACCTTGCCGAACACCGTGCAAGATTTTGTTTTAATCTCGCCGCGCACGTCCGCGTTTTCGCCCACGGTCAGCATTCCCGGCGAAGTGATTTCGCCTTCGATTTTGCCGTCGATGAGCAGTTCGCCCTGAAATTTAATGTTGCCTTTGATCTCGATGTCGCTGGCGAGAATGTTTTTTTGATTGGGCTGGGTATCGGCCATAAGAATTTGTCTGGGACTGACAACGCCGCATCATTGTCGGGGTTTTGGGATGCCTCAGGCGCGGTTTGGCTGAGGGTTTCTAAAGTGGGAGGCGAGTATCCGATGCGCGCTTTGGAGTGTCAACGGACTTTGCGGACTCTACATTTCCGCCAATTCCTCAGCCGGATACGTCCAAATTTCACTCAGCGTCGGGTGGTAATGCGGCACGGCCGCCAAATCCCGCGCGGTCGCCCGGAAATGCATCGCCACGACAATCTCGTGGATCAATTGCGACGCACCGGGACCGACGACCGCGCCGCCAAGAATCTCGCCACTTTTCGGCGACGCGATCAATTTGACCAAGCCATCCGTCTCGCCCATCACCATCGCCTTCCCGTGGTCGGCGAAGCAATAACTCGCCGTCCGATGCGCGGTGCCGGCCGCTTGCAGTTCCCGTTCCGTCGCGCCGACCGAGGCGACTTCGGGATGCGTGAAGACGACAAAAAGTTTCAGCCGGTAGTCGCTGTGTTCGAGCGGTTCGTTTTTGGAATGCACCACACGCGCGGCGTTACGAGCCGCGACTTCGGCCTGCTGAATCGCCACATGCACAATCTCGTACGGCCCGGCGCAATCGCCCGCCGCGAAAATGTGCGGCGCGCTCGTTTGCTGCGTGCCGCCCATCTTCAGTCGCTCGTTTTCCACGGCGACGCCCGCGCTTTCCAAATCTAAACCGGTAAGCTGCGGCTGGCGTCCGAGCGCGTAAATGATCTCGCTGACTTCGACAAACTTCTCACTGCCGCCGTGCTGGAAATAAATGCGCTTCTTTTCCCCGCAAAGTTCGGTGCGGGTGATTTTCGTCTGGTAGAAAATATCGACGCCGCGCCGGGTCATGGCCACGTCCAGCGCCCCTGCGACGTCGGCGTCCGTGTCTTTTAAAAGCTGCCCGCCGCGCTGAATCACGCTGACTTTCGTGCCGAGGCTGGCGAAATAATGCGCGAACTCCAAACCCGTCGCGCCCGCGCCGAGCACGGCGATCGACTCGGGAATCTCGTGCCACTCCAGAACGGCATCGCTGTCGCGGTAACCCGTTTCCTCAAGCCCCGGCACGGCGACGCGACTGACCGCCGAACCGGTGGCAAGCAGGAAGGTTTTGCTTTTAATACGTGTGCGTATTTTTTCCCCGACAACCTCGATCGTGTGCGGATCGACAAAGCAAGCGCGTCCCCGGACGAAATCGAACGCGCCTTTTTCCAATTGCCCGCGCCGGTAATCCGCAAACTCGGCGACCAGCTTTCGCTTGCGCGCCATGATTTCCTCCGGTCGCACGGAAAGGTTTTCCGCGCGCAAGCCAAACTCCTCCGCGCGCCGCAAAGTCGCAAAACGATTGGCCGATTCGATGATCGTCTTGCTCGGCATGCAGCCGCGCAAAATGCACAGGCCGCCGACTTCCGCACCGCCCTCGACCAGTGCCGTTTTCAAGCCCAGCTTTGCCGCGAGGGACGCGCCCGCGTAGCCCGCGCTGCCGCCGCCGATCACGACGAAATCGTATTCGCTCATGGCTGCAACTTAGTTTCGACCTCGAAGATTTTGAAAGCCCGATTCGCGTAACGCGGTTGGAGAAAAGACGGCGCGGAATGTGGCCGTTCGTCGAGAACGCGCGCCATCGGCAGTTCACCCGGCGCCTGGTTTAAAAGAGCAGCCGCGCCCTGAATCACGCGGGAAGAATCGTAAGCGACGACCCAGCGGACGCGCCGTTTTTCGAGAACGGCCAGCGCGTCGTCCGGCTTCGCCGCCAGTTGGAATCGCGCCGTCTCGACAATTCCGGAAAGGCTCTCGTGCGAACTGCCCGCGACGCACGCTTGACTCGACCAATAAGCCAACGGCGGGCAAAACCACCACGGCGCGAGAATGCCGCCGTGCGGCGCCAAGGCGAGACGTTGGGCGACGTCGCGCAGTTGTTCGCTGTCGTCGCGACGCTCGGCCAGTTGCGCGGCCCGTGTTTCGTCTGGAAAAATCGTCGCCTCCCACGCTCGCGCGACCGGCCAAAGACTGAGGGCGAACAGTGGCCAGACGAGCCATTTCCGCCGAAACCAGGCAAGCACCCAAGGCAGACTCATGGCAAAAATCAAGGCGAAGAAATAACCCCAGCGCTGTTGGGTCAGCGTGAGTCCGAACGCCAGAAAAAGGAGCAGAAGCCAAA
>JANXWU010000029.1 GCA_025350985.1 Spartobacteria bacterium
CAAAAAACTTTACGCGCTGCGAGACGTGACGGCGACCGTGCCGTCGCAGCCTTTGATCGTCGCGAGCATCATGTCCAAGAAGCTCGCCGAGTCGCTCGACCGGCTGGTGCTCGACGTAAAGTTCGGCAGCGGCGCCTTCATGAAAACACGCGCGGAGGCGGACGCGCTGGCTGCGGCGATGACCGCCATCGGACACTCGATGGGCGTGCAGATTTCGCATCTCATTTCACCGATGGACGAACCCCTAGGACGCGCCGTGGGGAACGCACTGGAAATGGCCGAAGCCGTCGAAACCCTGCAAGGACGCGGGCCGGACGACTTGGTGAAACTCACGCTCGATCTCGCCGACCGCGTCGCAAACTCACCGCGAGCGACACTGGAAAAATGGCTGAACGATGGGACGGCTTGGAACAAATTCGTCGCGCTGGTGGAGGCACAGGAGGGCGATGCAGGCGCGCTGGAAAAAATAATCGAGGTTCATCGCGCGCCGGTCCGGTTCGATCTTTCCGCGACCCGTGCCGGAAGGATTGCGAAGATGGATGCAGGATTGATCGGGCGCGCTTCCGTGCTCCTCGGCGCGGGCCGGCAACGAGCAAGCGACACGATCGACTTTTCCGTCGGATGTAGCGGGATCAAAAAAGTCGGCGAACCAATCGAACGCGGAGAATCGCTCCTGACCATCCACGCGGGCGATGAGGCGGGTCTGCGCGCCGCGTTGCCGCTGTTCGAGCAAGCAGTCGAGGTGGAATGATTCAATGAAAGTGAACGCTTCCAACGCCCACGAAAGTTCGTTTCGGCAAAACACCTGCGTTGCCCGGAGGCTTCTCCTCGCATGCGTCTTCGTCGCGGTGCATTTCCTTCCGCTCCAAGCCGAGGAAAAAACGCCGGTCGTCCAAACGCTCGTGCCGTGGCTTTTGCAGGAAGGGCAGGATTTGAAAAGCATTCCATTTTCCGACGTGATCGCGGCGACTTCGGGCAAAAAGATTTTCCCGTTCGATCCGGGCGACGCGGACGACCAGCGGATTTTGAAAAAAATCGGCGGGGTGATGGATGAAGTGCTGCGGCAAATGAACGCGCCGGAGAGCAAGGTAAAACACACCGCGCGGATCAACGAAGCGAGCAGCCATTTTGAAAACCTGATGCAGAAGCTGCTGAACGCGGAGCCGGATTTTTCGTGTGATTTTCCACGGACAAAGGCCGGCCGCATTTTGCGCTCGGGCTATCCCGACCTGCGGCTGGTGGACAAATCGACCGGCCGCATTTGTTACCTCGATCCGAAACTGCACACCAAGGCCAACCGCGACAGCAGCTACCGCACTTTTTATTTCGAGCCGAAAAATGAGACGAACAAAGTCAACGATGACGCGCGACATTTGATCGTGGGAATCGAACACGGCCGCGACGCGGACGGCTGGCTGTTTACGTGCTGGGAACTGGTGGACATTTCGCATTTTCGCGTCCGGCTCAAAGCAGAGTTCGAGGGCAGCAACCGGGACCTGTATCGCAAGGACGCGGTCGTCGGCGCGGGGCCGTGAACCTGCGTCCGCGAGGATTCGGCGATTGTCTGTCGATGCGACCTGCCGCATATTCCCCGGCTCATGAATCCAGAGGCTGAATTCGATGCCATCGCCGAGGTCGTCGCGGATATCCGCGCGGGGCGGATGGTCATCGTCACGGACGACGAGGACCGCGAGAACGAGGGCGACCTCGTCATGGCGGCGGAAAAAGTCACGCCCGAGGCGGTGAATTTCATGGCGAAGTACGGCCGCGGTCTCATCTGCGTGCCCGTGACTGAGACGTGCGCGGAGCAACTCGATCTTCGGCGGATGGTCCAGCAAAACCGGGAGAGCCAGCGGACGGATTTCACGGTCTCAGTCGATGCCGCCCGCGGCGTGACGACGGGCATCAGCGCGTTCGACCGCGCGGAGACGATCCGTGTGCTGGCCGAGCCGAATTCCAAACCGGGCGATCTCGTGCAGCCGGGTCACGTTTTTCCACTCGTCGGAAAATCCGGCGGCGTGCTGCGGCGGGCGGGCCACACCGAAGCGAGCATCGACTTTGCGCGGCTGGCGGGTTTGCGCGAAGCGGGCGTGCTGTGCGAAATTTTGCACGAGGACGGGACGATGGCGCGGCTGCCGGAGTTGCTGAGGTTTAAGCTGCAGCACGGTTTGAAACTTTGCACGATCCGGGACTTGATCGCGTATCGGCGGCAGCGTGAGAAGCTCGTCGAGTGCGAGCAGGTCGTGAAAATGCCGACCGAATTTGGCGAGTTTGAACTGCACATGTACCGCTCGCTGGTGGACGATGTGCACCACCTCGCGCTCGTGAAAGGCGAGATCGGTCCGGACGATGCGCCGCTCGTGCGAGTCCACAGCGAATGCCTGACCGGCGACGTGTTCGGCTCGATGCGCTGCGATTGCGGAAACCAGCTCCACGCCGCGCTCCGCCAAATCGAAGCGGAGGGCAAAGGTGTGCTCGTTTACATGCGCCAGCACGAGGGACGCGGCATCGGCTTGCCGGCAAAAATCCACGCCTACAAACTTCAGGAGCAGGGCTACGACACGGTCGATGCGAACGTGAAACTCGGCTTCGCGCCGGAACTGCGCGACTACGGGATCGGCGCGCAGATCCTTTCGGATCTCGGCGTGCGCAGGATGCGTTTCATGACGAACAATCCGAAAAAAGTCGTCGGTCTCGAAGGCTACGGACTGCAGATGGTCGAAGTCGTTTCGATCAAGACCGAGTCCAATCCGCACAACGAAAAATATCTCGAAACCAAGCGGACGAAAATGGGGCATACGCTGTGATTTTCCATTGCCGAGTTTTGAATTTCGATTCTTGTGCGGGCGCGAGACGCGGGTGAAATCCCAACTCCGATCGCCGCAAACTTTTCAACGCGCCAATGTCCAATATCCTTCCACCGCAACCGCGCCACACGACTGCGCGGCGGACTTTCGCGATGGTGGCGAGCCAGTACAATCCCATCTTTGTCCAAGGCCTCATCGACAGCGCAAAGGGCGAATTCGAAGCCATCTCGCCGAATGCGCATTTGGTGCAGCACGAAGTCCCGGGCGCGTTTGAGATTCCGCTGGTCGTGCAGGAAATCGCGTCACGCGGCGGCATCGATGCCATCATCGCTTTCGGCGTCATCATTCACGGGGAAACCCAGCACGCGGACCTGATCGCGCGCACGGTCACCGAGGCGCTGCAACAGATCGCGCTCAAGTTTCGCGTGCCGGTCATCCACGAAGTTCTGCTCGTGCAGGATGAGGAACAGGCGCGTCAGCGTTGTATCGAATCGAAACTCAACCGCGGCATCGAAGCCGCCCGCGCTGCCGTCCGCATGGCGCAGGTGGTTTCCGAACTCAAGACGCGCTGACATGGGAAAACGCCGCGAGGCCCGCGAGGCTGCCGTCCAGTTTTTGTTCCAGCGCGATTTGCAGCCGACAGGCCAGCCCGTGGGCATCGAGGATTTTTGGGCGTTGCGTCCCGCGCCCGACAATGTGCAGAAGTTCGCCACCGAACTCGTCACCGGCGTGCTTGGTCATCAGGCGGTCATCGACGAACAGATCAAAAAGTTTCTGAAAAACTACGAGATGAACCGTGTCGCCGCCGTTGATCGCAACGTGCTGCGCGTGGCGGTTTACGAAATGCTTTTCTGCCCCGACATCCCGCCGGTCATCTCGATCAATGAAGCGATCGAGGTGGCAAAAAAATTTGGCGCGGAACAGTCCGGACATTTCGTCAACGGCGTCCTGGACCGGATTCGCGCGGAGGTTCCGCGCCCGGCGCGCGTGGCCCAAGCGACGCCAATCGAAACTGAGAAATCGAAAATCGAAAATCCCTGAATGGCTTTTGGCTTTTTCAAATCACTCGTCCAAAAATTCACCGGCAAGCCAGTGGATTGGGATGAGTTGGAGGAGGCGCTCATCCGCGCGGATTTGGGCGTGCCGATGACGCTGCAAATTCTCCGCGCGCTCAAGCTGCGCGAAAAACTCACCGCGGAAACCGTGGTCGAAGTGGCGCGCGCGGAGATTGCCAAAGTGTTGCCGCTGGACACGCACTCGCTGCGCCCGCTCGCCGACAAACCCAAAGTCATCATGGTGGTCGGCGTGAACGGCACCGGAAAGACGACCTCCGTCGCGAAGCTCGCGCATTTGCTCAAACAACGACGGCACAGCGTGATGCTCGTCGCGGCGGACACTTTTCGCGCCGCGGCCATCGAGCAGCTTGGGGTGTGGGCGGACCGCATTGGCGTCGAATGCATCAAGGGCCAGTATCACGGCGATTCCGCCGCGCTTTGTTACGACGCTTACATCGCGGCGGACAAGAAGAACATCGAGTTTCTGCTCTGCGACACCGCCGGACGTTTGCACACCAAATCGAACCTGATGACCGAGTTGCACAAAGTGAAGCGCACGCTCGGCAAGCACGACGAGCGCGCTCCGCATGAGACTTACATCGTGGTCGATGCGACGACCGGCAGCAACGCCCTCTCCCAAGCGCGCGAGTTTCAGCAATCCGTCGGACTCACTGGCACCATCGTCACGAAACTCGACGGCAGCGGCAAAGGCGGCTGCGTGATCGCGCTTCAGCAGGAGCTGGGCATTCCGACGCGATTTATCGGCACGGGTGAAAAGCTGGAAGATTTTGCGGCGTTCGACGGGCGGCTGTTCCTCGAGCAAATGCTGTGAGGCGGCAGTGCGCGCTCTCGCTGGAAAGTGTTTCGGCCTGGCGTGAGAGCGGGAAAGATTAAAACAACCGCATGTCCGCCGAAGCCGCCTTGCTGGCCGAAGTGCCGTTGTTTCAGTTTCTCGACGAAGCCGAGCGTCTGGATCTCGCGAAACATCTCGACGTGGTGCGGTTCCCTTCCGGCGCGATGATCTTCAATTACGGCGATCCCGGCGATACGATCTACATCATCCGCTCAGGCGAGGTGGAGCTTTTCTTGAAAGACGACACGGGCGAGCGGGTCACTTTTGAAAAGGCCACCCACGGCGATTTTTTCGGCGAGCTTTCATTCCTGGACAGCGGCTGCCGCAGCGTCTCGGCGCAGGTGACTGCCGACGCCGAACTCCTGCACATGGATCGCGGCGACCTCGAAAAGTTTCTGCATTTGCGTCCCGCGGCGGCCATGGATTTTTTGCAGGCGATGGGGCGGCGGCACCGACAGGCCGTCGAGCGGTTGCGCCACACGGCCTCGCGCAATGTGAATGAAGAAGTCGAAGACCGGCGGACGGCGGTGCAAAAAATTGCCGACTGGATTGCTGAGTTTAGCGGCAGCATTCCGTTCCTGATTTTGCACGTCATTATTTTCGCCATCTGGATCGTGTGGAATCAAAGCGCGGCGGAGAAGCTCCACTTCGATCCGTACCCCTATCAATTTCTGACGATGGCGGTTTCGCTGGAGGCCATTTTTCTTTCCACCTTCGTTCTGCTCAGTCAGAACCGGCAGGTCGCAAAAGATCGCGTGCGCTCGGACATCGAATACGACGTGAACTTAAAAGCCGAAATGGAGATCGCGCATTTGCACGAAAAACTCGACCGGCTGGGCGAGGAACTTCTGTTGCGGATGTCGAAGGCGGAAAAGGTTTCCCGAGCCGACCCGGCAGTCTGACTCCGGCGAGGTCGTCAGGACGGCAGCTTTTTGAAATTCAACTGGATGATCCGCCGTCCGTCGGTCTTCGTCACTGTGACTAGGAAATGTTCGATGCGGGTTTGCTCACCTTCTTTCGGCAAATGGCCAAGCAGGTGGGTGACGTAGCCGCCAATCGTGCTCACGTCCGCGCTTTCCAATTCGAGCCCCGCGATGTCGCTCAGCTCGAACAAGCCAACCCCGCCGTCGAGGGAGAATTCGTCTTCGTTGATGCGGTGATGTTCCCGCTCCTCCACGTCGAACTCGTCCTGAAT
>JANXWU010000089.1 GCA_025350985.1 Spartobacteria bacterium
GCGCGAGCGATTTGATTTTTTCCGCGAGTTCTCCCGGACACGTCATGTCCACGAAGGACTGGTTGCTTCCGATAAGCCAGCGCGCGGTTTCATGCGGATGCGATAACAGCGGAACGCCCGCGGCCATCGCCTCGACCAGCACTCGTCCAAAGCCTTCGTCGAGCGAGCACAGCACGAAAAGATCGGAAGCCCAAAGCAACTCTGGAACGTCCTCGTAGGGCACGTTGAGGAATTGAAAATTGCCGCGTAACTCAGTGGCCGCCAGCTTTTCAAGCGCCGCGGTTTCACCTTCGCGACTGCCGGCCATGACGAGATGAAATGCGGAGCCGTCGAGCTTCGCAACTTCACGAATCAGCCAGTCGATTCGTTTGTGGCTGCTGTTTAAAGCCGCCAGCGAAAGAACCACGAATGCGTTTTGCGGGATGCCGATTTTTTTTCGCGCAGCCTCGGGGCTAAAACCGGAGGGCCGCTGCAAACGCGCTGCATTCATCCCGTACGGAACCAGAAACGAATGCAGCAAACCCGCGCGCAAACCGGCGGCGTGGTGCGCCTGCGAGACTTGCTGCACGGCGTCGAAGCGGGCGCAGTAATCGGAGGGCCACGGCGCGCCGTTGGAAAGCAACAGCTTGAATTTGAAGCCAAACTTTTGGCGTGCCCACAGCAAAAAATCCCCGAGCACGCTGTCACTGAAATGGACGAGATCGAATTTTTCGCGCGCGGCAAGCCGCAGAAATTGCCAGCCAAAACTCAGGCAGTCGTAGCGATAGCGGCGATACTCCGTGAAAAATGAACCGGGCAGAAATCGGTAAAATCCCGCGTTGCGGCGAAGGCTTGGCAGGACGTGGACATTCGTTCCGCGGGTGCCGGAGCCTTTGATCAAATGCGCGTCGCAGTGGCCGCGCACGTTTTCAAAAAGCTCGCGCGCGAATGACTCGAAGCCGCGATTGATGTGATCGAGGCCGACACAGGGAATCGCGATTTTCATGAGAGCAGGCGCTCCAGTTCCGCGACGAAAATCCCGACCGGGTCGCGCGGAATCGCAGCGCGGATTTTTCGACCGGCTGCTTCGCCCATTCCTTTCCAGTCCTCGCGACGCTGCCACGCGCGTTCGAGTGCGTCGTCGATGAAACGCGGCGTCGGCGTGGCGGCGACAAAGCCATTCACGCCGTCGTCGATCAACTCCGTGTGTCCGCCGACATCGGTGACGATGGCCATTCTCCGGCACAGCATCGCCTCGACCAAAGCAAGCGGCAGCCCTTCGTAGCGCGAGGGCATGATGAGCGCGTGATGCTGTGCCCACACGGCTTCGATGTCGCTCACTTGTCCGGAGAAGCGAATGTTTTGCACGTCCCACAACTTCGCCAGACGTTCGAGCGTCGTGCGATGGTGGCCTTCGCCGACTAGTGAAATCGAGAGCGGACGCGCACGCCATTTCGGGTCGCGCAACACTTCAAAAAGCAAATCCTGGCCCTTGTGCTCCGCGCCCAATCGACCGACGCAGGCGAGTTTGAAAGTGCCATCGTTAACTGGCCACGGGACGCTGGCGTCGAAGGAAACGATGAACGGATTGCGCACGATTTTCGCCGAGTCGAGCGGGATGCCAAAGTGTTTTGCGGTCACACGCCGGTTGTTTTCCGAGACGAAAAATGTCGCGGCTGCCTGTTCATACAGGGGCGCAATCTGTTCAACTTCCCGGGAGTCCGGCCAAAGCGAATCGGTCGAAAGATGCGAGATGGTGACGAACCGAATTCCTCGCTTGTGACACGCTTGCATCCACGCGAGACCATCCACCGTTCCACCTTGCGAGAGCACGGCGAGATCGGGTTGAAAGCGATCCAGCCAGCCGTCGATGTCGGGATTTTCCATCGGCACGAATCGCCGCGCAATCCGCCTCCAGAGCGGCCAGTGGCGCATCGTGCGATGCACGTGGCAGTTTGGCGTTCGTGCGAGTTGCGTCACCTGGCGCGCTTCATTTTCAAAGCTTGGAACGCTCACGCCGACAGTGTGTCCCGCCTGCGCCATGCGGCTCGCCGTTTGCGACCACAATTCCTCGCTGCCGGCCCACGGCACGAACGCCTGCGTCGTGATGAAAGCGATGCGGCTCACGTCAAACGACCTGTCGCTCGACTGGCAGCGCGCCAGTTTGTGCGAGTTGTTTTTCGACCGCCGCGAGGACAGCATCGACGGTGATTTGTTTCATGCACGCGCGCTCAAAATCGCATTTGTTCCGCTGCCAGCAGGGCGAGCAGGGGAGTGGTGTGTAGAGATTTTCGTTCGCGACGTAACCCGTGAGTGCGGGCGTTTCGCGACCGCCGAAAAGAATCACCGCGCGACAATCGACCGCCCGCGAAAGGTGCATGGGAAAACCAACTTGCCCGATGAAAAGCCGCGACTGGCTGAGCAGCGCCGCCGACTCGCGGAGCGAAGTTTTTCCGCGCAAGTCGAGAGTGCTTTCCAGACGAGGACTTTCCGTCGAGCCGATTTGGATGAATTGAAAGCGGGGCGTAAGCGCATTCACCACTGCTTGGAAACGCTCGATGAACCACTCTTTGTTTTGCATGAACGCCGCCGCGCCGCGACCGGAACTCTGAATGCAAATCTGTTCTGGAAAACGGCGTCCAGCCGCACGCTCATCGGCGCTGAGAGTGAGATGAGGGCGCAACTCAATCTCCCCGGTGAGGCCCGCGTTCTGACAGATGGTCGTGAGGATGTGCCGTTCGGTCGGGGCGTCGATGTCGCTCTCAGGAATGTAGCGCGAATAATCGAGCGGCACGGCACGTCCCGCCGTCGCCCGCACGAAGCGCGAATGCGCGACCAGCGGCGGAATCACCGCGTCGATATCTTCATTTCCCGAGAACAAATCCGGCCACGGTGAAGCCATCCACAGACCGCGTTCGCCGCGTTTGCGGAGCTCTCGAAACGCGACCGTGCAGGCGAGGTGATCGCCGAGACTTCCGGTGAACGTGAACACTTTTCGCGGCGCGCCCGTTTTGATGCGCGCGAGCGCGAGCTGGCCGAGGTCGCCGAGCCGGTGGCTAACGGAAGCGAGACTCACGTGGAAGCTCTCCGTTGCTGGTTCCGCGCCGGCAAGAGCGGGCGCAAGCGGTTCATGATTTTGGTGCGGAGCGCGACTGGCTTTTGATCCACGAAAACGTAATCGAGAAGTTTCGAGTGGCGGTAGAGCGGGTTGTGGCTTTCGCCGTAGAGCACGACCACCGGTTTGCCGAGGGCGGCTGCGAGCGTAGCGCTGCCGGTGGTGAGGCAAAACATTTGCCGGCAAGAAACGATCACGCTGCAAAATTCTTCGAGTGTCGGAGTTTCCAGCGTCGGCACGGCGCGGGGTAGAGCGAGGTTGGTGTAAGTAAGATCGAAGCGCGAATCGGCGCCGCCGGCGCGTGGTTTCATTTGGAAATCGACGTGGATTTTTTTCTTCCGAAAAAAATGCTCGATGTCTTGCGGCGACAAACCGCCCACCCACGAAATAAAATTCGGATCGTAAATCGTCGCGTCGCGCAGTTCCGGTTTCAGCGCTGGTTTGAAAAAAATCTCCGGTTCGTGAAAGCGGCGTCCGTCGTCGATGCCCAGCCGCAGCATCAGGCGGTCGAGGAGATTTTCGCCAGCCTCAAGCGTGACCTCCTGGTCTTCCGCAAACACGCCCGGTTCCTCGCAAAAGCCATCCACGAATGGGTTGAGTTCCCACACGAGCCGTTTGTAATCGACGTGACGAAAGTGCGATTGATTCGAGACCAAAACTTGGTCGAACGCGCCGGATTCTTTCGCGGCGCTCGGGACGTGGCTGTAAAACAAATGGTCGCCGAGACCGCCTTTTTTAAGCTGGA
The DNA here is from genome assembly GCA_025350985.1 of Spartobacteria bacterium. Taxonomy (GTDB): domain Bacteria; phylum Verrucomicrobiota; class Verrucomicrobiia; order Chthoniobacterales; family Chthoniobacteraceae; genus JANXWU01. The sequence goes on from JANXWU010000089.1 coordinate 3,840, forward strand.
GAATAAGCGCGCGCGGCATGGTAAGTCGGCTGGCTGGCGATGCTCCGGCAAAGCAAGCGTGTTGGTCGCGAGATGGCGCGAATCGGTGCGCTTCAACCCGCCGCCGGCGTGTGGCGCGAACAGAGCGTATCCGAGTTCAGCCAGAAAATTTTCGATGCTGGTGAAGACATCAAAACCGCGCCTTTTTTCGAACTCATACATCGTCTCGAAATAAATGACCGGATGAAATTGCTGCAGCGTTGCCTGCGCGCCTTTGAGCACTTCGAACTCCATGCCTTCGACATCGATTTTCAAAAAATCGAGCCGTGGAAAATGGCTCGACGCCGCAAACGTGTCGAGGGTTGTCACTTCGACGGCGACGCCGGAATCGCCAAGTTCCGCATTCCCTCGATTGTGCGCGCACTCCTGCCAGTGCAGCGTTCCCGGCAAGTCGGCGAGGCCGCGCCGGATGGGAGTGATCGTTGCGTGCAGTTGTGGATTGAGCGCGAGATTGTTTTTCAATCGCTCGAAGGTCGGTGGTCCGGGCTCGAAGGAAAATACGCGACCGGCGCTGCCAGCGCGTTGCGCGAGCGCGAAGGTAACCGCGCCGACGTTGGCGCCGACATCGACGCAGGTGTCGCCGCGCCGCACGAAACGGCGGATGATTTCCATCGTCACCTTCTCGAAACCGGCCGAGCACATCTCGCATTCGATCGGAAATGTCCGATCAATCCACACGCTGTACTCGCCGAGATATTTTTTGAAAATGAAGGGCTTGCCCGGCGCGCAGCACGAGTCGATGAGCGATGGGAAAGCATTGAGCAGTCTCGTTCGCATCGACGGCGAGGCCGCTGAGATGAAACGATAAGTCGCGTTGTGGAGGTGCCGTGCGAACGAGGTCATGGCGTCGTGAGCGCGATTTTTTCACTCGTGGCGGATGGTTGCGTCCAGCGCACCGGGACGCGCACGACGCCCCAGCGGCGCGCTTCCTTGTAACTGTCCGCGTGCGAATCGACGACTTCCGGAAGCGGGATGTCGGCGACGAAATCGACGGCATCGACACCGTCCCAGCACCAGAGCGTGAGGAAATAGGACTCGATTTTCAGATGCTGGACGGGAAATGAAAACTCCAAATCGTAGCAACCGGAACCGAGCGCTTGCGGGCGTCGCTGATCAGTAAATGTTTCGGAAAAAACGCGCTCTCCGCCGGAGTGCGTGACGGCCATGGCAAGGTCGAATTGCCGGATCGGTTCGCGGACTTCGAATGCGATTCGTCCGCGCAACTCCTGCGTCCGTTCGACGCGATGAATCGGCGCGCCGGTTTCATCAAGAAACTCGAGCGTCTTCAAACGCGCCGTCTCGCCGGTGTTGTTGCGCGCCATGCGATCAAGATCGATGCGAGACGTGTGTCCCTCGGGATTTCCAGCGTAACGATTGATCGCCGTGACGACATCACCCAGCCAGCCGACGCGCCCGTTTTCGATGAGGATTGCGCGCTGGCACATGTGGCGCACGGCTTGCATGTTGTGCGTCACGAACAGAACGGTGCGACCCTCGCGCGTCGCCACGTCCTGCATTTTGCCGAGGCATTTTTTTTGAAACGCGACATCCCCGACGGCGAGCACCTCGTCGATGATCAGAATCTCTGGCTCCAAGTGCGCGGCAACGGCAAACGCGAGGCGGACATACATGCCTGACGAGTAGCGTTTCACCGGCGTGTCGATGAACGCTTCCACTTCGGCAAAGCTCACGATTTCATCGAACTTCCGCGCGATCTCCGCGCGCTTCATGCCGAGGATGGCGCCGTTGAGGAAAATGTTCTCGCGACCGGTGAGTTCGGGGTGAAAGCCAGTCCCGACTTCGAGCAGCGACGCGACGCGACCGCGCAACACGGCCCGTCCTTCGGTTGGCTCGGTGATGCGTGAGAGAATTTTCAGCAGCGTGGATTTGCCCGCTCCGTTGCCGCCGATGATGCCGACGACTTCGCCTTGCCGGACATCGAACGAGATGTCTTTCAACGCCCAAAACGAATTTGGTTCCGACCCAGCTCGATCCGGTGGAATCCTGTGCTGAAGCGGCTTCGGAGGTGGCGCGCCATTTTTTCCACGGAAGCGTGAGACCAATCGTTCGGCGGCGTCGCGCAAGCTCACGGAGCCGATGGAGCCGAGATGGTAGAGCTTTGAAAGCCCGCGCACTTCGACGATGGGTTGGTTGCTGGCAAGGCTCATCGGTCAAACGCGATCGACCGCGGTGCGCTCCATTTTTTGAAAAATGACGATCCCGCTCAACGCCGCCGCCAAGGTGAGAACGATGGAGGAAACGAGACATCCGAAACTCAATGTGCCGCGTCCAAGCAGAGTTATGCGGAACGCTTCGACGACTGCCGCCATCGGGTTCAGCCACGCGAGCCATTCGAGCCGCGCGGGAATTTTCGAGAGCGGATAAATCACCGGCGTCGCGAATAGCCAGAGCTGGATGATGAATTGATTGAGATGGACCAGGTCGCGGTATTTTGCGGTCGAGGCGGACATCCAGAGACTGACGCCCAGGCTGAACAGCGACGTTTGCAACAGCAGCAATGGCACGAGCAAAACGCGCCAGTCGATCGAAATGGCGGCACCCGCGTCGGTGAAAAGTTTGTAGTAGCCGAAGACGACGACGAACGGCGCGAGTTGCAGCACGAACGCGAAAAGATTGGAGACAATAGTCGCCGCCGGCACGATGAGGCGCGGGAAATAGACTTTACCAAAAAGCTGCGTGTTGGCCGTGAAGGTCGTCGCGCCAGCGGTGACGTTTTGCGCGAAATAATTCCACGCGAGCAGCCCGCACAAATAAAACAGCGGCGCGGGAATGCCGTCGGTGGGGATCTGCGCGACGCGGCCGAAGACGATCACAAACATGACCGTCGTGAGCAGCGGCTGGAGGATGAACCACGCCGGCCCGAGCAGCGTCTGTTTGTATTTCGATAAAAAATCGCGCCGCACGAGCAGCACCAGCAAATCGCGATACTCCCACATTTCGCGCCACGCGATGCGCAGCCAGCCGCGGTTCGGCTCGATGACGATTTCGTAGCCCGGCGCGAGGTCGGTTGCGGGTTCCATTTTCACCATTCGTCAGCTTGGGTTCATTTCGTTGCGGGCACGGAAACTGTTGTGTAAGCCTCTTAGCAGCTTCCATTCTCATTTGAAATGCGCGCGCACAAAATTCCTTCCGCACGGTTCTAGGTCAACAGGCGCGCTCGCCCGGTGGGCGTTTTTCACATGATCATCCTTGGCCTCAACGCATATCACGGTGATTCATCGGCGTGCATTCTTCGCGATGGAAAACTCATTGCCGCGGCCGAGGAGGAGCGGTTTCGGCGGATCAAACACTGGGCGGGTTTGCCTACTGAGTCGGTGCGATTTTGCTTGAAAGAAGCGGGCGTGGAATTGAGCGAAGTCGATCACATCGCGATCAATAAAGATCCTAAGGCGAACTTCTGGCGGCGGCTTTTTTACGTGGCGTCGAAGAGGCCCGATCTCGGCTTGGTGATGCAGCGCGTTCGGAATGTGACCAAAGCC
>JANXWU010000111.1 GCA_025350985.1 Spartobacteria bacterium
ATCGCCTCCATCGGCATCGGCGTCCGCCGTTGGGTCAGCATGCACGGCTTCGCGCTGAACGTCTGCGGCGACCTCGCCGCGTTCCATTACATCACGCCCTGCGGCATTGCCGGCGTGGAAATTACCAGCATCGAGCGGGAGACCGGCAGGTCCGTGAACGTCAAAACCGTTGCCGAAAAAGTCGGCGTAATTTTTTTGGGTCGATTCGATGAAATGCTTGCCGCGAAGGGAGGGCAAGACTCCGTCGAGCCCCATTCAAATGGGCGGAGGCGGCAGGACTCCCCCTTTGCGCCTGAGCAAACGCACCTAGAAACTCACCCTTCTCGCCCGCAAGATTTTGGCTCGACAGTGTCTCGCCCTCTCGATTTGCCTTCACCAAAAATTCAACCGCTGAAGAACGAATCTGTCGGCCGCAAGCACCCGGCATCCGGTGTCCTCATCTCGCTTCACCAGCCGACGATCGTCTTCGTCACCACCTGCACTCGCGACCGCAAACCCTGGCTTGCGAACGGAGATGCACACCGTTTTTTGCGCGAGGCATGGGCGCATTCCGAAGGCTGGCTGGTCGGTCGATACGTTCTGATGCCCGATCACCTCCATTTTTTCTGCGCCCCGCAGAAACTGGAATTTTCGCTCGCGAAATGGATGACATTTTGGAAACGCTCCTTCACGCGTCTGGCCAAAAATACCGAGTGGAAATTTCAGACCGGGCATTGGGACACGCGTCTGCGGCGCGAAGAAAACTACGAGCAAAAGTGGAGTTACGTGCGGGAAAATCCCGTGCGCGCCAGTTTGGTTGCCCGCGCGGAGGACTGGTCGTATCAGGGGGAAATGAATTTCCTCCCGTGGTGAAGGTGCGCCGGGGGAGGGCGAGACTCTGTCGAGCCCCATTTCTCCCGATGGACGTTCGCCCGTGTGGCCGCGCACATGGGAAAATTTGGGGCTCGACAGAGTCTCGCCCTCCCATTTGTTCCACGCCTGCCGCTACAGCCGCAAAAAATTCGCCAGCAACTTTTTGCCCTCGCTGGTGAGGATCGACTCAGGGTGGAACTGCACGCCGTGAATCGGCAGTTCGCGATGCCGCAGTCCCATGATTTCCTTTTCCGCTGTCTCCGCGGTGATCTCCAAACACGTCGGCAACGTCTCGCGCTTGACGATGAGCGAGTGGTAACGCGTCGCCTCAAACGGACTCGGCAGCCCCGCAAAAACGCCTTCGCCGGTATGCAAAATCGGCGAGGTCTTTCCGTGCATCAAACGCGGCGCGCGGATCACATCGCCGCCGAAGACGTAGCCCATGCACTGATGCCCGAGGCAGACGCCGAGGATCGGAGTCGTTTTTCCGAAACGCGAAATCACATCGTTGCTGATGCCAGCTTCCCTCGGCGTGCGGGGTCCGGGCGAAATGACGATGCGCTCGGGCTTGAGCGCAGCGATTTCATCCGGCGTCGTTTCGTCGTTGCGCTTCACCAAAACCTCCGCGCCCAACTCGCCAAAATACTGGACGAGGTTGTAGGTGAACGAGTCGTAGTTATCGATGACCAGTAACATTGAGGAAGGAAGATTTAGGAAGGAAGATTTAGGATTTAGAAAGTGAAAAGATTGTCAGGCGCGGAACGATTCCGGCACTGAATTGAGTTCTGCTTTTCTTCACTTCCTAAATCCTAAATCTTAATTCCTAAATTCCGTTGGCTCTCTCAATGGCCTTCATCATGCCCATCGCCTTGTTCACGGTTTCTTGAAATTCGCCCGCTGGCGTCGAGTCGGCAACCACCCCGGCACCCGCTTGGACAAAGGCTTTGCCGTCTTTCAGCGCCACGGTGCGCAGCGCGATGCACGAGTCGTGGTTGCCGTCGAAACCGAAGTAACCGACCGCGCCGGCATAACTCCCGCGTTTGCTTTTTTCGACCTGGTTGATGATTTGCATCGCGCGGACTTTGGGCGAGCCACTGACCGTTCCCGCCGGAAAGGTGGCGCGCATCACGTCGTAGGCGTTGCGGTCAGCGCGCAGGTTTCCGACGACGTTCGAGACGATGTGCATGACGTGGCTGTAGCGCTCGACCGTCATGAAATCAGTCACGCGCACGCTGGCGAAATCGGCAATGCGCCCGACGTCATTGCGCGCGAGATCGACGAGCATCACATGCTCGGCGCGTTCCTTCGGGTCGGCTAAAAGGTCGCGCGCGTTGGCTTCGTCCTGCTCCGGCGTTTCGCCGCGCCGGCGCGTGCCGGCGATGGGCCGGATTTCGACTTTGCCGTTGAGCGCGCGGACATGGACTTCGGGCGAACTGCCGACGAGTGAAAATTTCCCGGCGAACTTCAGGCAGAACAAATACGGCGAGGGATTCACAAACCGCAACGCGCGATAAAGCGTGAGCGCGTCGCCGGCATATTCCGTCTCGAAGCGCTGTGAAAGCACGACCTGAAAAATGTCGCCGGCGTGGATGAACTCGTGCGCGTCGCGAACCATTTGCTCGAACTCCGCGCGCGTCGTATTCGAGCGCGGAGTCACGGGCTTCGGCTCGCGATGAATGTCGATCACGGGAAGCGTCGAGGGTTGCGCGAGCTTTTCCAGAATCCGCGCAATTTGCCCGCAAGCCGCTTCGTAGGCTGCTTCCGCGTCGTCTTCGACGTGTGCGTTCGCGACGATTTGGATGCGCCGCCGGAGATGATCGAAAATCAGCAGCGTGTCGGTGATGAAGAAAAAGGTCTCGGGCAGTTGCAGCTCGTCCGGCGGCGGCTCGCCGATGGTCGGTTCGAAAAAACGGACCACGTCGTAGGCCATGAAGCCGACCGCGCCTCCGGAAAAACGCGGCATTTCAGGCAGCACCACCGGGCGATAACGCGCCATCAATTTCTGCAACTCCGCGAGCGGGTCTTCGGTCGTTTCAAACTCCGACACCTTGCCACCTTCTGAGATTTTCACCGTCCGCCCGCGGCTTTCAAAGGTCACGCGCGGATTGCTGCCGACGAACGAGTAACGCCCGCCCGCATCGATGTGCTCGGCCGATTCGAGCAGGAACGAATAGCCGCCGTCGTCTAGTTTGTGGAACGCCGATACGGGCGTTTCGCAATCGGCGACCAACTCCGCGTAAACCGGGATGAGGTTTCCCTGTTTCGCGAGCTCGCGGAATTCAGCGCGCGTTGGTTTGAGTGACGGCGTTTCCATTTTCAGCGGTCGGGCGTGTCATTTTTGGTAGGTTTTTTCAGGGTCGAAGACGCGCTGCTCGGCGACGCCAGCGGGCGTGCCGTCGTGGTGCAGCGTCTGGAAAAAACAGCTCTCGTAGCCGGTGTGGCACGCGCCGCCTTTTTGCTCGACCTCGAACAGCAGCGTGTCGCGGTCGCAATCCACCGCCCAGCTCATCACGCGCTGCGTGTGTCCGCTCGTCTCGCCCTTGAACCACGACTGCTGGCGCGAGCGGCTCCAGTAATGCATGAAGCCGGTCGCGAACGTTTTCTCGATCGCGGCGGCGTTCATCCACGCCAGCATGAGCACGCGGCGTGAAATGGCGTCCTGCACGATGGCGGGGATCAAACCGTCGGAGTTGAATTTGAAGCTGAGTTCCATGGTTGGTTGAAGTGAGGCAAGAAAAAGCCCGACGAATCCGTGCGGAATCATCGGGCAGAGAGTTCAATGCAATGGCGCGAGAGAACAGCTCCGAAGTTTCGGAGCAGCCCGTCTAGTCGCGCCAATGCAGGGTGGTCATCGCGCTGTTTTCTAGCCGCTTTGCTGCGCAACGCAAGCAGCTTTTGGGAGTGCCTCCGTTTGGAAATCGGTGTCCTTCCTTCGGCTTGCTCAGGATAAACTCCGCGCAGCGGAGTGGAGCAATTCGCAAAGGACCTCGGCCCGTCGCTTTGCTAGCCTGTCACCACTTCCGGAAAATCGGGGGAAAATGGGAGGGTCATCCACAGATTTCATAGATTGACGCAGATTATTTTTGAAAAGCAGAGACTGCTTTGGGTTCACAAAAATCTGTGAAAATCTGCGACATCTGTGGATAAAAATGAGCCTTTTACGATGAGTCTCGCGAACGAGGTGAACCGTGTGCGCGTGCGTGCGGGAAAGTTCGTGCCGGCTCGCCCACTCACTGACCTCCATTATTTCCAACCTCCGCGTCGGCA
>JANXWU010000117.1 GCA_025350985.1 Spartobacteria bacterium
GAAATCCGGGCAACAGCTTTCGCGGCATGCTCGATGAAATTGCGATCCATCGCGAGCTCGTGCCGGACGAGGAAATGCAGAAACGCTTTCGCCGCGCGGGTTCGACGCGCGACGTTCCGCCCGCCGGCGAAACCGCGCCGGCCATCGCGGAAATCCCGGCCGGCAAGGTGCTGGTCACTTTTCACGAAGGCCTGCCCGCGCACGAGCGCTGGCTGAAGGAGGATGAAGCCGTGCCGGCGGAAACCGCGCGCTGGTTCGCGTCGGACTTGGTCGTTCCGCGGCTGCCGGTGCGCTACGACGCCTGGGGCATCCGGCAGGGTTGGAAAGGGCCGATGCTCGTGCGCGCGGCGGTGGATTTGAAATTGCCGCCGGGCAAGCAGCATTTTCTGGCGCGAGCGCGCGGCCTCGGACGGCTGTGGGTGAATGGAAAAATCATCGCGCGCACCAAACCGCCGACGGGCAACACCGGCGGCTATCAGCCTGTGAAGCCGATTCCCGCGCCACCGCTGCCCGGAATGCGCCCGCTCAATTTCGGCGACGACGAGGTTTTCGGCGACGCGGAAATCGGCGCGGATGGCCGGTGCCGGGTGATTTTGGAAACGGTGGTCGGCGGGAAAAAAGCGCGCGTGGAGTCGGGGGAAATGTGCGTGGCGGTGCGGAGTGCGGACGGGCGGTCGTTCGACTTGTTGCAACCGGAAAACGTCGGCGCGCCCGAGCCGCTGACGGACGCGGTTTGGAGCGCGAGCGCCGCGCGCGCTGAATCATCGCTGGCCGCGCTCGATGACGCCAACCGGCACGCCGCCGCCGCGTCGCAGGATGCGTTTTGGAAAAAGCGGCACGACTTCGCGCGGCAGTGGGCAGGGGAGCATCCCGCGCCCGCAACCCCGATGAATGCAGGCTCGCGGGGCAATCCGATCGACGCTTTTCTCTCCGCAAAAATCGAGCGCGCGGTCGCCGCCTCGTCCGCTCCCGTCACGCCGGACGGGAAATTGTTTCACGAAAAAGTGCTGCCGGTTTTGAGCGAGACCTGCTTCCGCTGCCACGGCGAAAAGGAAAAAGGCGACCTGCGGCTCAACACGCGCGAGGCCGCGCTCAAGGCCGGCACGTCGGGTCACGCGGCGGTGGTGCCGGGCGATCCGGCAGCGAGCGAGTTGATCGCGCGCGTGACCTGGCAGGACGCCGACGAACGGATGCCGCCGAAAGGCGATGCGTTGAAGCCGGAGCAAATCGCCGCGGTGCAAGCGTGGATCAAAGCTGGCGCGCCGTGGCCGGCCACGCCGGTGTCGCCCGAGGAAGTCGCGAAGCCGCCGCGCGCTTCCGCCGCCGCGTTGCTGCGCCGCCTTTATCTCGACACTGTCGGCGTGCCGCCCAGCGAACCTGAAGCGCGCGCTTTTCTCGAGGAATCCCGCCGCGTTTCCGCCGAGGATGTGAAGGCAAATTCCCGAAGCCGCCAGACCGGCGAGCCCGTCCGCAACCTCGTGGATCGCCTGCTCGCCGACCCGCGTTTTGCGGATCACTGGATGAGCTACTGGCAGGATGTGCTCGCGGAAAACGCGAGCATTTTGAAGCCGAGCCTCAACAACAGCGGACCGTTCCGCTGGTTCCTTTTGGAAGCGTTGCGCGACAACAAACCGCTCGACCGCATGGTCACCGAACTGGTGATGATGCGCGGCGCGAAGTACGAGGGCGGCAGCGCGGGCTTTGGGATTGCCGCGGACAATGACGCGCCGTTTGCCGCGAAAGGGCAGGTGCTCGGCAGCGCGTTTCTGGGGCTGGAATTGCAGTGCGCGCGCTGCCACGACGCGCCGTTTCATTCGACGAAACAGCGCGACCTTTACGCGCTCGCCGCGATGCTCGACCGCAAGCCGGTGACGGTGCCGAAGTCGAGCACGGTGCCGCCGGCGTTCTTCGAGAAAAAGGCGCGCGAGTCGCTGATCAAAGTCACCCTCAAGCCGGGCGTGCCAGTGGCGCCGGTGTGGCCGTTTGAAAAGACCTGCGGCATCGGCGACAACGCCGCGCTCGACCCGCTGCTGCAAGACCCGCGCGACTCGCGCGAACGGCTCGCGGCGCTGCTGACCGCGCCGCAAAATCGGCGGTTCGCGCAAGTGATCGTGAATCGCGTGTGGAAGCGGCTTATCGGCGCGGGGATCGTCGAACCGGCGCACGATTGGGAAGGCCACGCGGCGAGTCATCCGGAGTTGCTCGACTGGCTGGCGCGGGAATTGGTCGCGCACGATTACGATTTGAAACACGTCGTCCGGCTCGTGCTCACGTCGGAGATTTACCAACGCGAGGCGACGGGACAAAATCTCAAGGCAACGCCGGAGAAACGGTTTTTCGCCGCGCCGGAGCGCCGCCGGCTCAGTGCGGAAGAAGTCGTCGATTCGCTCTACGCCGCTGCGGGAAAGACGATGGCGGTCGAGGAGTTGACCTTCGATCCCGACTCGCGCCAAGCCCCCGAGACGATGACCAGCCTCGGCCAGCCGCGCCGCGCGTGGATGTTTGCCAGCCTCTCGAACGAGCGCGACCGGCCCAGCCTTTCGCTGCCGCGCGCGCAGGCGGTGACCGATGTCCTGGAGGCATTCGGCTGGTCGGGCGCGCGCCAAAATCCCCGCACCGATCGCGAGACCGACCCGAATGTTTTGCAACCCGCCGTGCTCGCGAACAGCCTGATGAGTTCGTGGATCACGCGCGTCTCCGCCGACAGCGGGCTGGCGGATTTGGCGGAAAAAGTCGCGTCGCCCGAGGCGCTCGTCGAGGCGGTGTTTCTGCGTTTTCTCACGCGTCTTCCGACCACCGCCGAACGCACGCGTTTCGCGAAAGTGCTCACGCCTGGTTTCAAGGAACGGCTCGACGTTCCCACCGCGCAGCCAAGTCCGGAGCCGCCGCGCCTCGGGAAGATTTCGTGGTCGAACCACCTCATGCCCGAGGCGACGCAGGTCAAAATCGAAATGGAACGCCGCGCCCGCGCCGGCGAGCCGCCCGACCCGCGTCTGGCTGCCGACTGGCGCGAGCGGTTTGAGGATTTCGTCTGGGCTGTGATCAATATCCCGGAGTTCGTCTGGGTGCCATGAGGACGAAGGCGTTGCGATTTCCGGTGCTGGAGCGATGATACGACCATGAGCGCCAACGAGATTCTTGCTGAACTGCCGCGTCTCTCGCTGCGGGAACGCCGTCAGATACGGCGGACCTTGGCGGACTTGGCCGAGAAGGATGAAGACTTGGAGCTTTGTGACCGGGCGGCTGAGGAAGGGGCGGTGATGCTGGATGAATTGGAAACACAAGATGGGGCAAGCGCTGCGAAGTGAGGTTTGGTTGATTGATTTTGGCCTCGCCGCGAAAGTGCGTCCGGGTCTTCTCCTGACCGACGAGTCAGACCGCGATGACGAACTCGATGTTGTGACCGTGATTTTGCACACGACCTCGCTGCGAGGCAATCAATGGGAGGTGAGGTTGGCGAAGTCGTTCCTCCGGGAGGGAGCTTTTCACTGCCAGCAAGTGCAGACCGTTTCCGCCGCCAAACTCATCCGGAAACTCGGGACGTTAACCGAGAGTGAGTTTGAAAATATAACTCTACGGTTGAAAATACGCTTGGGCTTGAACCGCTGATTGCGCGCTGAACTTTTATGAACCGCCGCCAATTTCTCACCACCACCGCCGGAGCGCTCGCGTCGTGCGCTTTGAAAACGAACGCCGCCGAAGTCGCCGCGCCGCTGCTCAAGGGCCGGGCCGAGCATTGCATTTTCATCTGGCTCGGCGGCGGCATGGCGCAGACCGACACCTTTGATCCGAAGCGGCGCGGCGACCCGGCCAAGAAACTGGCAGGCTCCTATTACGACAGCATCGAGACGGCGGTGCCGGGCGTGCGCGTGTGCGAGCATCTCAAGCGCGTGGCACCGTTGATGGATCGCATCACCGCGGTGCGGACGATTCATCACGAGGTCATCGACGAGCACGCCGCCGCCGTGAATCGGATGCACACCGGACGGCCCGTGAGCGGCACGGTGGCTTATCCGTCGCTCGGTTCCGTGGTCGCTTTCGAGCGCGGCGCGATGTCGGAAAGCGCGCCGCCGTACGTGCTCATCGGCTACCCGAACGTCACGCGCGGGCCCGGTTTTCTCGGCTCGCGCGCGGGTTATCTTTACCTCACCGACACGAGCCAGGGGCCGGCGGGTTTATCGCGGCCCGACGGCATCACGAATGAGCGTCAGTCGCGGCGGGAATCGTTTCTTGCCGACCTTCGCCGGGGCGGGGATTCGAAGCTGGAAAAAGATGCGCGGGTTCACGATTACGCCGCGGCGATCGAGCAAAGTCTCAAGCTCAGCGGGCCGGAATTCACGCGGGTTTTCAATCTCGCGGAGGAAAAGGCGGAACTGCGGGCGCAGTACGGCGGCGAGTTCGGCCAGCGCTGCCTGCTCGCGCGCCGGCTCGCGGAACACGGCGTGCGTTTTATCGAAGTGTCGCACAACCTGAACTTCGTGAACGGCACCGGCTGGGACGCGCACAACAGCGGCATTCTCAAGCAGCACGAACTGATCTGGGATCTCGACCAGGCCGTTGCCGCGCTCATCACCGACCTCGAAGCGCGGCGGATGCTCGACCAAACGCTCATCGTGATCGCGACCGAGTTTGGGCGTCCGCCGGAGTTCGATGGCGGCGGGGGGCGCGGGCATCATCCGCAGGCGTTTTCGTGCGTGCTCGCGGGCGGCGGGCTGCGGCATTGCGGCGCGTTTGGCGAGACGGATGAACTGGCGCGGAAACCGGTCGCCGACGCGGTGAGCGTGCCCGATTTTTTTGCCACCATCCACGCGGCGATGGGGATCGATTACACGAAACATTTGCACGAAGGCGACCGCCCCGTGCCGATCACCGACCGCGGCCAGCCGATTGCGAAATTGTTCGCGTGAGCGGGCTGGTTTTTCCGCGCATGAAAAAGTTGCGACCGCACTTTTCCCGTGCATTAATGCCCGCTCGCTTCGCCGGAGCCGGAGCGCCCGAAAAGCACTCGTAGCTCAATTGGATAGAGCATCTGACTACGAATCAGAAGGTTGCAAGTTCGAGTCTTGCCGAGTGCATGGTTCAGGATGAGGGACTGGCCGAATTCCTGTCGGAATTTTTTCGCTTGGACATTTCTTGGTCAGATTTTTTGTCCTGACCGGTGCGACGAGGACTTTTTGGCATTGCACGGTTGTGTTCGCGCCGGAGACGCCGTTTGCCTGCGGCGTGACGCACTGGAACGGGGTCGATCTGTCAACAACAAATAATTTGGCGGGCAAAATATATTTTCGATTATTCGCTTCCCGGCTTGGAACGCTGCCATTACAAAAGCTGCCCTGAGAAAACCGGAACGTGAACCGAATCTGCGAAAAAGTAAAAGTTGGGCCGGGTTGTGAAGACCGGCGGCGGATCGCGTTCCATTTTTCCCTCTCGTCCTGTGTTTCCGCGCTGTCGCGCGGAGACCTTCCAACTCCAAACTGAATCGCATCCATGAGCACTCGCATTCGTTCCCGTGAAAGTTTCTTCGTCCGCTGCCGCCACGCGCTCTACCGCGCGTTTATGCAAAAGCGCGCGCGCCTGCAACACCAGCTTGCAACGATGAGTCTGGTCGAGACGCTGGAAGCGCGCATCGCGCCGGCGAAAACGCTCTTCGTGGACTTCGGCGACTACTTCCCGACCGGCGGGTTGGATATGACCGTTCTACAACTCCGCAATACCATCGCCGGGGGTGGCTTGGAAGGGCCCGACCTGCGCGGATTTCAGCCAGGCGCCGACCCCGCCTGGGTCGATGCCTCGAACCTGCATTTCGCGGGGCTGGCTACGAATGTAACCTTCGACTACAACAACGATGGCGCTGTCAACAATCTGGACTACACCGCGGCGCGAGCTGACGCCTTGTCCGTCGTCCAACGCCTGTATGCACCGTTTAACATCGTCGTCGAGGCGGTGCCCAAGGTAACCAACACCAGCAGCGCCACCTACGTTACCGGTATTCACGACTTGCTGGCCGCCAGCGACTTGGGCTCCGACTACGTACTCGTCTCGCAGGTCCGCGGACCGCTGAACAAGGTCGGCACTTGGACCAGCGGCATCTCGAATGGCGAGGACATTGGGCTCAACAACACTCACACGAACACCGGCATCGTCTTCTCCGAGTACATGCTCACATCCAACTTCGGTGGACTGAACATGACCCGGCCCAACGGCCCGGCAGGCACTGGCTTGGGAGACAACATCGCCCACGAGGCTGGACACGATTTGGGTCTGGAGCACATCT
>JANXWU010000132.1 GCA_025350985.1 Spartobacteria bacterium
TACTCCCGCAAGGTATGGGTCTATATCCCGAGTAAGTATGTCGCTGGGACGCCGGCACCATTCATTATCTGTCAGGACGGGGGTGGTTATAAGAACAAGCTCTTTCCCGTGCTGGACAACTTGATTCACGAACGCCGCCTGCCCGCGCTGGTGGCGGTGATGATTAGTTCCGGCGGCGGCGACAGCAAGGGAAGCGAGCGCGGACTCGAGTACGACACGGTCTCGGATAAGTATGCCCTCTTCATTGAAACCGAAGTGCTGCCGAAGATCACTCAGGACTACAAAGTAACCTTCACCAAAGACCCGGAAGGCCGGGCCGCGATGGGCGGCAGTTCCGGCGCGGCCTGCGCCTTTACGATGGCTTGGTTTCGACCGGACTTATACCACCGCGTCCTTAGTTACTCCGGGACCTTTGTTGCTCAAGAGTCGCCCGACAATCCCAAGTCACCGCACGGGGCGTGGGAGTATCACGAGCACTTTATCCCGCAAAGCGCGCCCAAGCCGCTGCGCCTCTGGCTCGAAGTCGGTGAGAATGACAATGGTTCCAAGCAACCCGAATCGACTTATCACAACTGGGTGATGGCTAATAACCGCATGGCCGCCGTGTTAAAGGCGAAGGGCTATCATTACCAGTATGTCTTTGCCAAAGGAGCGGGTCACACGGATGGAAGAGTCGTCGGGCAGACGCTGCCATCGGCGTTGTTGTGGCTGTGGCGGGGTTATCGGGTGAAATGACTCGTCGAGCCAAAGCCGGAGTCCGGCTGCGCTGCCGGATTTAATCCCTGTCTTCGCGCCCTAATTTTCTTGCACGCGTCCGCATCTGATTGCACAACACTTCGCTCCGCCACCCTCCACTTATCACCCATTATGAATCTCACCCGACTCTTCGTTTCCACCGCCTGCGCCTCGATTGCGCTGGCTACTCTCGTCCACGCCGAGGTCACGCTGCCCGCCGTCATCAGCGACAACATGGTCTTGCAGAAAGGCAAAGCTAATGTCTGGGGCAAGGCGGAGCCGAAGGAAAAGGTGACGATCAAGCTCGCGGGCAAAACGGCGACGGCGACGGCGGGTGAGGATGGCGCGTGGTCGGCGAAACTGGACGTGCCGAAGGCGGGCGGGCCATTCGAGATGACGGTCGAGGGCAAGAACTCGATCACGATCAAAAACGTGGTGGTCGGTGAGGTCTGGGTGGCGTCGGGGCAGTCGAACATGGAGTTCACGATGGGCGGAGTGAAGGATGCGGCGAAGGAGGTGGAGGAGGCAAAGTTCCCGATGATCCGCATGTTCACGGTGACGAAGAAAGTGGCGGACGAGCCGCAGAGCGATTGCAAGGGACGTTGGGAGGTGTGCGCGCCGGAGGCGGTGCGGGGTTTCTCGGCGGTCGGTTACTTCTTCGCTCGGGATTTAAACCGCAAACTCAAGGTGCCGGTCGGTGTGATCCACACGTCGTGGGGTGGCACGCCAGCGGAATCGTGGACGCCGAAAGCGACACTGGAAGCGGATGAGGAGTTGAAGCTGATCAACGAGCGCTGGGGGAAGTTTGCGGAAAATTTTGCGAAGGCGAAAGAAGATGCCGAGAAGAAGCTGGCGCAGTGGAAGGAACAGGCGGCGAAGGACAAGGCGGATGGCAAGCCGGGCAAGCCCGCGCCGCGCGTGCCGCAATCGCCGGACAGCAACCCGAACAAGCCCTCGGGACTTTATAACGGAATGATCGCGCCGATCGTGCCGTACACGGTGCGCGGGGCGATTTGGTATCAGGGGGAGTCGAACGCGGGCCGCGCGCTCGAGTATCGGAAGCTGTTCCCGGCGATGATCCAAAGCTGGCGCAAGGCTTGGGGGACGGATTTGCCGTTCGGGTTTGTGCAACTGGCGAACTTCATGGCGCGCAAGCCGGAGCCGGCGGACAGCGCCTGGGCGATGCTCCGCGAGGCGCAGACGATGACGCTGAAGCTGCCAAAGACCGGCATGGCGGTGATCATCGACATCGGCGAGGAGAAGGACATTCATCCGAAGAACAAACAGGACGTGGGCAAACGACTCGCGCTGTGGGCGGAGGCGAACGTCTATGACCAAGGCGAGACGTTCTCGGGACCGATGTTTTCCTCGATGAAAGTGTCCGGCGACAAGGCGACGATTACGTTCAAGAACAGCGGCGGACTGGTCGCGAAAGATGGCCCGCTCAAAGGCTTCGCCATTGCGGGCGAAGACATGAAATTCGCGTGGGCGGACGCCAAGATTGCCGGCGCGAATGTGGTGGTGACCAACCCGTCCATGCCCAAGCCCGTGGCCGTGCGCTACGCTTGGGCCGACAACCCCGAGTGCAATCTTTACAACAAAGCCGGCCTGCCCGCGTCGCCGTTCCGCACGGATAACTGGGAGCACACGATGGCGCTGGTGGTGCCGGTGACGAAGCCCGCACCGCAACCGGAAAAGCCCTCCGCCGCGGCGAACGAAGCGAAGCAACTTAAGGAGGAGGTGAAGGCGGGATTGGAGAATGTGAAAGAATCGCTGATCAAAGAAGTCGATAGCGCCAAGTCACTCCTGGAAAAACCGGCGCTGGAAAATAACAGCGAGAAAAATCTTTTGGGAAAATAGCGCGGCGAGGCGGGGTGCCACTTGCGCCGAACGCGGCGTATTGTTAGCTAACGCCGATGATCAACTCCGCCGCCTCGCGTCTCGTGCTCGCGCCTTTTGACGAGCAGACGATTGCCGAGGCCGCGCGCGAGACGCTCCGGGCGGCGGGCGGTCAGGTGAGTTGCGCGTTCGTCTTTGCGTCGTCCGATTATCAGCCGCAGCTCGAGGATTTTCTCGAACTGGTCCAGCTCCACGGCCATGTCCCGCTGATCGTCGGCTGCAGCGCCTCCGGCGTCATCGGCACGGGCGTCGAAGCCGAGCAGCAATCCGGTTTCTCGCTGCTCTTCCTGCATCTGCCGCGCACGAAACTCACCGCGTTCGAGTTTGGCGGCGAGGACATCGAGAGCGAGGACGGCCCCGCCGGCTGGCAGCGGCGTGCCGGTCTGAAAACCGAAGACGTGGACGCGTGGTTCGTGCTCGCCAATCCCTTCAGCATTCCCGTCGATCGCTGGCTGCACCAGTGGAACGACGCCTACCCGCGCGTCCCGACGATGGGCGGCCTCGCCAGCGGCGGCGAGGGGGCGGAGGACGTGTTTATTTTCCACGACCATCGACGAGTCGAGGCCGGGGCGATTGCCCTCGCGCTGCAAGGCGGCGTGCGCGTGACGCCCGTCGTCAGCCAGGGCTGCACGCCCATCGGCGAGCCGCTGCTCATCACCGGCGCGGACAACAACGTGATCCTCTCACTCGGCTCCAAACCCGCCTACGAAGCGCTTTCCGAGGCGTTCGCCACTTTGCCGGATTCGGTGAAAGAACGGGCGCAGGGCAATCTTTTCGCGGGTCTGGCGACCACCGAATACGTCGAGGATTTCAAGCGCGGCGACTTTCTCATCCGCAACATCATCGGCGCGAATCCCGACACCGGCGCGGTGGCCATCGGCGATTACCCGCGGGTCGGTCAGACGATGCAGTATCAACTGCGCGACCGCACGGCGGCTGACGATGATTTGCGCGAGCGATTGGTGGACGCGAGCGGAGCGAAGTCGCCGTTTGCGTCGCTGGTTTTCTGCTGCAACGGCCGCGGGAAAAATCTCTTCGGCAAGGCCAACCACGACGCGAATGCGCTGGCGAAAATGTTCGGCTCGATTCCGACGACGGGACTTTTTTGCAATGGCGAAATCGGGCCCGTGGGCGCGAAGAATTTCGTCCACGGCTACACCGCGTCCATCGCGCTGCTCGCGGATGCGTAGGATGGCGTCTAAAAAGTGGGCACGCGCGTGTTGAAAGCGCTGCGGGGACGCGGCGCACTCCAAAGCGCTTCGCGCGGAACGAGTGCTGCAGCTTTGTTTTGCGGCGCAGCCGCTTTGGAGTGCGGCGCGTCCTCGCGCCGCTTTCCACACGCCTCGAGACTTTTTAAACGCCCCCGAAGACTTTGTAACCTGTCTTCCGGGATAGCTTCATAACCCGTCTTCCACCGCTTGCCGCGCGGCGGGCGCGCGCCTAACATCGCCCCATGTCCGCCGATTCGCTCACGCCGATGATGCGCCAGTATCAGGGCATCCGGCGCACGCTGCCGCCGGACACGCTGCTGCTCTTTCGGCTCGGCGATTTTTACGAAATGTTTTTTGAGGACGCGAAGGAAGCCGCGTCGATCCTCAATGTCGCGCTCACCAAACGCAACGGCACGCCGATGTGCGGCGTCCCGCATCACGCCGCGGAAGGCTACATCGCGAAGCTGGTCAAGGCTGGAAAGCGCGTCGCGATTTGCGATCAAACCAGCGAGCCGCAGCCGGGGAAAATCGTCGAGCGCGCGGTCACGCAAATCATCAGTCCCGGCACGGTCAGTGATTTCCATTTGCTCGACTCGAAACGGAACAATTATCTCGCGGCGGCGTTTGAAAAAAGCGGCGTGATTGGGTTTGCGTTCGTGGATCTGAGCACGGGCGAATTCCGCCTGACGGAACTCGCGAACCCGCAGGCGTTGCACGACGAACTCGCGCGCGTTGCGCCGACGGAACTGCTCATCAGCGACGAGCAAAAGGAATTGTTCGACGATCTCGCCGGCGCGGAGCCGTGCGACGGCTATGCGTTCGCGAGCGAGCAGGCGTATTTCACCCTGCGCGATCATTTCAAAGTGCAATCGCTCGACGGCTTCGGCTGCGCGGAAATGGCCGCGGCCATCGGTGCGGCGGGCGCAATTTTGCATTATTTAAAAACCTCGCTGCGGCGGCAGATCACGCACATCACGAGGCTCGGGGTCTATCGCCACGCGAGCTTTATGATCATCGACGCGACGACGCAGGCGAACCTTGATCTCGTGGGGTCGCGCGGCGCGCGCGACACGAGCCTGCTCGGCGCGCTCGACCGCACTGTCACGCCGATGGGCGCGCGAAAATTGCGCGACTGGATTCTGCATCCGCTCTGTGAAATCGATCCGCTGGTGCAGCGGCAGGAACTCATCGCGCAATTTCTTGCCGAGCCATTTCTTCTGAGCAAAATCCGCGAGGCACTGCGCGGCATCCGCGACATCGAGCGCACCGTGTGCCGGCTGAGCCAGGGCGGCGGAAACGCGCGCGACTTGCTCGCGCTACGCTGCTCACTCGAACAAATCCCCGAACTCAAAGAACACCTCGTCGCGCTTGAAAGTAGCGCCAGCCTCCGGCTTGCGACCTCGGCTCAATCGCAAGCTGGAAGCCTGCGCTACTCTATTCTCAATGACCTGCGCGAGTTTCCCGATCTCGTCGAGCTTTTGCAGCGCGCGCTCGTCGATGAACCACCGCTCGCGATCAAGGAAGGCGGCATTTTTCGCGACGGCTATTTTGCGCCGCTTGACGAACTGCGCGCCGCCGGGCACGACGGGAAAAACTGGATTGCCAAACTCCAGCAGCAGGAGATCGAGTCCACCGGCATCAAGTCGCTGAAGGTGCGCTACACCTCGGTCTTCGGCTATTTCATCGAGATCACGAAATCGAATCTTGCGAGCGTGCCGCCGCATTACCTCCGCAAGCAGACGACGGTGAACGGCGAGCGGTTCATCACGCCGGAGTTGAAGGAAATGGAGGGCAAAATCCTCGGCGCGGACGAGCGGTCGCGCGCGCTGGAATACGAGTTGTTCGGACAGTTGCGCGACGAGATTTTGAAGCAGCTCGACGCGCTGCAACTAGCCGCCGCCGCCATCGCAACCCTCGACACCGTCGGCTCGCTTGCGGAGACGGCACGGCTGTTTGGTTACTGCCGTCCGCAGCTCACGGCTGACTCGCGCATCTTCATCCACGACGGCCGCCATCCCGTGCTAGATCAGAGTTTGGTCGAGGAAAAATTTGTCCCAAACGACACCGACCTCGACGGCGACAAGAGCCGCCTGCACATCATCACCGGCCCGAACATGGCGGGCAAATCGACGTTCATCCGGCAGGTCGCGCTGCTCGTGCTCATGGCGCAAATCGGCAGTTACGTGCCCGCCGCCCGCGCGGAGATCGGGCTGGTCGATCGCATTTTCACGCGCGTCGGCGCGAACGACGATCTCTCGCGCGGCCAATCGACCTTCATGGTCGAGATGAACGAGACGGCGAACATTTTGAACAACGCCACCGCGCGCAGCCTCGTGATCCTTGACGAAATCGGACGCGGCACTTCGACCTTCGATGGCTTGTCCATCGCGTGGAGCGTCGCGGAATTTCTCCACGACAAAACGAAAGCGCGCACACTGTTCGCGACGCATTACCACGAGTTGACCGAACTCGAAATGACGCGCGGCGGCGTGAAAAATTTCAACGTCGCCGTGCGCGAGTGGAACGATCAGATCATCTTTTTGCGCAAGATCATTCCCGGCGGCGCGGACAAAAGCTACGGCATTCAAGTGGCGCGGTTGGCGGGCTTGCCACCGGAAGTGATCACGCGGGCGAAGGAAATTTTGTCGAATCTCGAACAGGCCGAACTCAACGCGGACGGCAAGCCCGCGCTGGCCGAAACGCCGCCGCCGCCGAAGCACAGCAAGCCGCGCGGACGGAAACAGGCGGAGAAAGCGCGTGCGCAAATGAAGCCGCAGATGACGTTGTTTTAAAAAAAATGTCAGGACCGATTGAAATCCTCATCGCCGAAGACAGCCCGACCCAGGCGCTTTTGTTGCAGAATGTCCTGGCGAAGGGCGGCTACGTCGTCACTGCCACGGCGATGAATGGGAGGCTGGCGCTGGAGGCGATGAAAAAGCACAAACCGGCACTGCTCATCACCGACATCCAGATGCCGGAGATGGACGGATACGAATTGTGCGAACGCGTGAAGGACGACCCGCAGTTTGCGGACGTGCCAGTGATCTTGCTGACCTCGCTCTCCTCGCCGCAGGACATCGTGCGCGGGCTGGAGTGCGGCGCGGACAATTTTGTCGTGAAGCCGTACGAGGCGAAATTTTTGCACTCACGCATCGAGTTCACGCTGGCCAATCAGGAGCTTCGCAAAAAAGCGCGGTCGGGTTTTGAGCTGCCGGTTTTTTTTGCCGGACAGAGGTACGTCATCAAATCCGATCGCGTGCAGATTCTCAATCTGCTCCTCTCGACTTACGAGACGGCAGTGGAGCAGAACGCGGCGTTGCGCAAGGCGCACGAGGAATTGAAAGCGGCGCAGGCGCAGTTGATCGAGGCGGAGAAAATGCAGTCGGTGGGCCGTCTCGCGGCCGGCGTCGCGCACGAGGTGAAAAACCCGCTGGCAATCATGGAGATGGGAATTGGATTTCTCTCCTCCCAGACGGGCGCGGCGGGTGGCGATACAGGCGTGATTCTCGGCGAGATGGAGGAGGCGGTGCGCCGGGCGAGTGCGGTCATCGGCGAGTTGATGCAGCTTGCAGCGCCGAAAGGCTCGGGTGCGAGTGCGGTGGATCTCAATTCGCTGGTCGTCGCAGCACTGGTATTTCTAGACGTGCCCGAAACGAAAATTCGCGTGGTCCGGGAACTCGGCAGCGATTTGCCACCCTGCCAGATGGACGCGGACAAGATGTTGCAGGCGTTCATGAACATTCTCGCGAACGCCCACGACGCAATGTCCGATGGCGGCACGCTGACCGTCCGGACCTATGCCAAAACGCTGGGCAAAGACGAGGTGACCTATGACGCGGGCGGGCGTTCGGGCGTCCGTTTTCGTGCGGGCGAAAACGTGGTCGTCGCGGAAGTGGACGACACGGGCGGCGGCATCGCCGGGGAAAATCTCGGGAAAATCTTCGAGCCTTTTTTTACCACAAAGCCGACCGGCAAAGGGATGGGGCTCGGTCTCACGGTGGCGCGTAAAGTCATCGAACTGCACGGGGGCCAAATCGAAATTCGCAACCGGCCTGAAGGCGGCGTGCGTGCGCAAATCTTGTTCAAATGTCGCGGCGGCGCGGTGGCTTGAATGACGATGGCACCGCGGGTGCGGCCGGCAAACGCATGACCGAGGACGAGCCGGAAAATCTC
>JANXWU010000118.1 GCA_025350985.1 Spartobacteria bacterium
ACCGCAATGTGAAGTCCCGGTGCAGTGTACTGAAGGGATGCCCCCCGTCTCTGGCGGAGGATTCAAGCGTGATATCCATACGAATACTCCGCACGCAATAAATGCGGCAAAGATAACCAGCATCGACTTCTTTTTCATAAATGGTTTCACGCATATATTCTATAGGTAATAACGAGAAATGACCAAATGCCCGCAAATGCTATAATAGCCTTACGTTTAATAAATAAGCATTATATCGGCCATGCTCAAAGAATTTAAATCGTTCGCAATGAAAGGGAATGTCGTCGACCTGGCGATCGGTGTCATTATTGGAGGCGCCTTCGGCGCGATCGTGTCTTCGCTTGTCGGCGATGTGGTTATGCCGATCATCGGTGCGATTACCGGCGGTGTCGATTTTTCGGGACTTCACATTGCGGTCGGGAGCGCCAGCATTGCTTACGGGAAATTTATTCAGGCCACATTTGTATTCCTTATCGTCGCATTCGTGCTGTTCCTGGTGGTGAAAGCGATGAATGCGATGAAGAAAAAAGAAGAGGCAAAGCCCGCAGCCGAAAAGACTGTTTCCGATGAGGTAAAACTGCTTTCGGAAATTCGCGACTTACTCAAGAAGTAATTTCAGCATTGAGTTTACAGAAAACTCGCCTGCCGTACTCACATCATGGAAACTCTCCTTTCATTTATCCAGGACTATGGGTATCTTTTTATTTTTTTCGCCGCGATCGTCGAGGGTGAAACCGTGCTTGCGCTCGCAGGTTTCACCGCTTTTCAGGGCTTCCTTGATCTCGAGACGGTGATCCTTGTCGCATTTTTGGGAGGGCTTGTGGGCGATCAGTCATTTTTTTATTTCGGCAGGCTAAAAGGAAAACGATTTCTTGAATCACGTCCGAAACTTCTTGCGCGGGTAGAGCGTCTCCATCGCCTGATCGAACGCCATCAGAATCTGCTGATCTTCGGCTCGCGCTTCATGTACGGATTTCGCACGATACTTCCGATCACATTTGGCACGAGTAATGTAAGCGGATACAGATTCCTTTGGTTCGATCTCTTGGGAGGCGCTACCTGGAGTATCGTATTTGGAGTCGGAGGATATATGTTCGGAACTGCACTTGAGCAGCTGATCGGGCATATTCATAAAACTGAAAAGTTCCTGATCATCGGCGTGCTCGTCGGAGCGCTTCTTGCGCAAGTCATCAGTTTCGTATACAGAAAGATCACTGTGCAGGTCGAGAAAGGGGAGACCGAATGATCAAACCTATGGATAAGTAGGCTATTTGAGCATTGAAACCTGTTATACTGAGCCCATGGATATGAAGCCGTCGCGTGTTTGGCTCCTCGCGCTGCTTGGCGCTTATGCGGTACTTTTTTTCGCTCTCGCATTTCACCCTGTCGAACGAGAGACTTGGTATGTAGAAAATGCCACCGTATGGCTCATTCTCGGCGTGATCATCGTGCTCTATATAAAGAGAGTGCGATTTTCTGTGCCTGCATACATCGCTATGAGTGTACTTATCTATCTCCATACGATAGGAGGACACTATACTTTTGCGGAAGTCCCGTTTGGGTGGGTAACGAATTTTTTCGGTTTTGAGCGCGATAACTTTGATCGGATCGCGCATTTTTCAGTCGGGTTCTATGCGTTCGCCGTTGCCGAATGGATCTGGGCGAAACGCGCGGTAAGTTCGAGGTTCCTGCTGTTCACGTATCCGGTCTTCGCTATCGCTGCTATTGCGATGAGTTATGAGATTATCGAATGGCTGTATGCGGCAAATGCTGATCCGGCGGCCGGCGCAGCATATCTCGGCAGTCAGGGCGATATCTGGGACGCGCAGAAAGACATGCTTTCGGACACCCTCGGCGCCATCGGCGCCACCTTCGGTTTTTTCTGGTTACACGGAATTCGCCGACTGCGCACCGAGCTCCGCGGCACTCATTCTTCCTGACATGATACATCGTTCCCAATTGTACTTTCTATTCGGTCTCTGGGTCTCTTTTATCGGATTTGTCATGGCCGGAGTAGTGCTTCTTCCGCAGCGTCTTCCAAATGAAACGCTCCTCGCGGCGTCAGTGTACGAGAGTTCCAGTCATGAGGAACTTCGCGAAGCATCAACAATCTCCCGAATAGGGAAGGTCATTTTTGTTGATGCCGGAAGTAAGACTGTAGCACTTTACGATAATAATCAGCGTCTCAAAGAATACCCGATCGCCTCTCTTGCCGCACCGTCCACTGTCTGGGAAGCGGAATCGGGGAAATATGTAGTTGAGAAAAAAGAATACAAACATTTTTCGCCGTTTGGGAATGCGTGGCTGCCTTATAGCATTCAAATATCGGGAAATGTCTTTATTCATGGAGATCCGGAAGGGGAATCAGGAGGGAAATATGCGGGATCGGTGCGTCTTTCGACTTCGGATGCGAAA
>JANXWU010000144.1 GCA_025350985.1 Spartobacteria bacterium
CACCAACGCCGCCGACGGCGTTGCCCGCGCCGAGGTTCGTCTTCAACACCTCGATGAACGCTTCCTGCGGGATGTTCACGCGTCCGATGCTCTTCATCCGCTTCTTGCCTTCCTTCTGCTTTTCCAAAAGCTTGCGTTTGCGCGTGATGTCGCCGCCGTAGCATTTCGCCGTCACGTCCTTGCGCATCGCGCTGACACTTTCACGCGCGATGATTTTCCCGCCAATCGCCGCCTGAATCGCCACCTGGTAAAGTTGCGTCGGGATGACTTCCTTCAACTTCGCGGCGAGCTGGCGTCCGCGCGAGTCAGCCTTGTCGCGATGCACGATGGATGAGAACGCATCGACCGGCTCGCCGTTCACGAGGATGTCGAGCTTCACCAGTTTGTCGGCGCGGTAGCCGGCGTGCTCGTAGTCCATCGAGCCGTAGCCGCGGGTGATCGACTTAATCTTGTCGTTGAAATCGACGAGGATTTCCGCGAGCGGCAGCGTGCAGACGAGCATGACGCGCCGCGTGTCGAGCGACTCGGTGTGGTCGAGCATCCCCCGCTTGTCCATGATGAGCTGCATCAGCGGCGAGATGTATTCGTTCGGCACCATGATGAAGCATTTCACGATCGGCTCGCGGATTTCGTCGATAAGGCTGAAGTCGGGCAGGAACTCCGGGTTATCGACCTGCATCGTCTCGCCATTCGACTTCAGGATTTCGTAAATGACCGACGGATAAGTGGCGATGATGTCCATCCCGTACTCGCGCCGGAGCCGTTCGAGGATGATCTCCATGTGCAGCAGTCCGAGAAAGCCGCAGCGGAATCCGAAGCCGAGCGCGACCGAACTTTCCGCCTGGTAGATGAAGGAGGAATCGTTGAGTTGCAGCTTGCCCATCGCCGCTTTGAGGTGCTCGAAGTCGGCGGTGTTGATCGGATACACGCCGCTGAAAACCATCGGCTGGACGACCTGAAACCCTGGCAGCGCCTCGGTTGCGGGGTGATGCGTGCCCGTGAGCGTGTCGCCGATTTTGATCTCGGCGGAGGCTTTGATATTCGCGATCACGTAGCCGGTGTCGCCCGGATGCAGCTTCGGCATCGGGTGCATTTTTGGAATGAAAACGCCAACCTCCTTCACTTCGTACGGCCGGTTGTTCGACATCATCTTCACGCCGTCGCCCGCCTGCAAAGTGCCGCTCATCATGCGGACGTAAGTCACCACGCCGCGATAAGAGTCGAAGGTCGAATCGAAAACCAGCGCGCGCACTTTTTCGTCGTCCCACTTCTTCGGCGCCGGAACCCGTTCGATCACCGCCTCCAAAATATCTTCGATGCCGATGCCCGCCTTCGCGCTCGCGAGGATCGCCTCGTCGGCGGGAATCTGGAGGATTTCCTCCAACTGCCGTTTCACCGCGGGGATGTCCGAGTTCGGCAAGTCGATCTTGTTGATGACCGGAATAATCGTCAGCCCCTGCTTGTTCGCGAGATGGACATTCGCGACCGTCTGCGCCTCGACGCCCTGCGCCGCATCGACGATCACCAGCGCGCCCTCGCACGCGGCGAGCGACCGCGAGACTTCGTAGGCGAAATCGACGTGCCCCGGCGTGTCGAGCAGGTTCAGTTTATAAGTGTGCCCGTCCTTCGCCTTGTACTTCATCGCGACCGGATGCATCTTGATCGTGATGCCGCGCTCCCGTTCCAAATCCATCGCATCGAGAAGCTGCGCCTTCGAGTCGCGCGCCGCGATCGTCCCGGTGAACTCCAGCAGCCGGTCCGAGAGCGTGGTCTTCCCGTGATCGATGTGGGCGATGATGCAAAAATTGCGCGTGAGTCGGGTTCCCATTGAGCGGGCGAGACTATTCGCGCGGCGACTTGGCGGGTCAACTTTTTCCGCCTGCGGTTTCGCGTCAGCCGCCGAATTTTAATCTCGAAAATTCTTCCCGGCTTTTAAAGAATGCCACGCATGAAAACTTCCCTCCTGTTCAAACTATCCATGGCGTTTGGTGTCGCCGCTTTCGCCGCCGGTTGCGCCGCTCCTTCCAAACCCGTCGCGTCCCATCATCCGGCGCACCCCGTTTGTCCGCCGCATTCCCATCTTTATAAAGACACCGCGCACCATTACCGCCTCTGTCTGCCCAACGGCGTGACCACCGGCGACGCGAGCGCGTACCCGGCGGGCAGCACGGTTTTCAAAGGCTTCGCGCTGCCGACGGGCACAAATCTGCAGGACAAAAAACTCGTCTTCATCCCCGGCACCGACCCGGATGTGGTTTCCGGCACCGCCTCCGGCCACCTCACTGCGGGGGGCGTCACCTTCAAGCGCGTGAAGTTCGACGAAGGGAGCGCGGGCCACTCGACCCTGCACATTATTTACACCGGCAAACACGCTGGGAAGACGCTCAACTTCGACTTCACGCACTACGCGGCGAACGTCCTCAATTTCCCACCGCAAAACCGTCCGCACGAATACAACCGCGCGCACCAACTTCATCTCAGCGAGGAAATCATGCACACGTTCCAGCCGCTGCCGTAAACCGCTTCCCGACTGGCGGGTGATTTGCTATACGAGCACGCATGCGTGTGCTCATTTTCCGCTTCGTCCTGCTGGTTTTCGCGCTGCTGACTTTCGGTTGCGCGTCGTCGCGACCGCTGCCGAAATACGAAACGCCCGTCGCGCGCGCTCAATTCCAAACCATTCGCACGACCGCCTACACGCACACGGAAAGCGATCACCGGCCATACGCGCACGCCACGGCCAGCGGCACTTCGCTGCGGCATGGGAAAATCAACAGCGCCGCCTGCGACTGGTCGCGCTGGCCATTGGGCACGGTTTTTCGCATCCAGGAAACGGGCGAAATCTTCGAGGTGGACGATTACGGCTGGGCGCTCGCCGGCACGAACACGATCGATCTTTACAAGCCTTCGCGCGACAAAATGAACGCGTGGGGCGTGCGCCGCGTGAACTTGGAAATCCTGCGCTGGGGCGACGCCGACCGCAGCCTCGGCATCCTGCGCGACCGGACCAAATACGCGCACGTCAGACGGATGGTGGACGAAATCAAAGAGCGCTACGCCGAAATTTCCGCGCCGATCAATTACACGGTCGCCAGCGTCACGACCAACGTGATGCGACCGGCGATGATCGCACCGGACCACGCGACCGTGCGCCCCGCGCTCACGCCCTTTCGCTAAACTCCGGCCGTCGCCAAAACGTGTCCTCGGTTTCGCGTATAGTCCCGATGTGAATTCGCGTGCGCGCAAAATCATCCACATCGACATGGATTGTTTTTACGCAGCCATCGAGGAACGCGATCGTCCCGAGCTGCGCGGAAAAGCTGTCGCCGTCGGAGGACGCTCGCGGCGGGGCGTGCTGACGACGGCAAACTACGAGGCGCGCAAGTTCGGAGTGCGCTCGGCGATGCCGACGTGGCAGGCGCTGCGGCAATGTCCGCACCTCGTCGTCGTGCCGACGCGCTTCGACATTTACCGCCGCGACTCGACGACGGTGCGCGGGATTTTTGGAAAATTCACTGAGTTGGTGGAACCGCTCTCGCTCGACGAAGCCTACCTCGACGTGACGGCGATGGAGCAGCCGGGCGCAGCCATCGCCGCCGAAATTCGCGGGCGCATTTTCGACGTGACGCAACTGACGGCTTCCGCCGGCATCGGGCCGAATAAGTTGATCGCCAAAATCGCGAGTGACTTGAACAAACCGAACGGACAATTCGAGGTGAAGCCGTCAGGAGTGCCCGCGTTTATGAATCCGCTGCCGGTGCGCAAACTCTGGGGGGTCGGACACGTCACGTCCGGAAAAATGGAAACGCTCGGCGTGAAAACCTGCGGCGACTTGCAGCGGCTTTCGCGCGTCGAACTATGCGCCTTGTTCGGCAAGTTTGGGATCGAACTCTACGATCAATGCCGCGGCATCGACCATCGCGCCGTCGAACCGCACCGCGAGCGGAAATCGCTCAGTGTCGAGAACACGTTCGAGTCCAATCTGGAAACGCTGCCCGACTGCGAGGACAAGCTGACCGTGCTTTTCGACGACCTGCGGACGGACCTCGCGCGACTGCAACCGCCGCGCGAAATCCACAAGCTCTTCGTCAAATTGAAGTTCGCGGATTTCACGCGCACGACCGTCGAGCGCGTCGGCGCGCACCCGGCCCTGGACCAATTTCGCGACTTGCTGGCGGAAGGATTTCGCCGCAAGGACAAACCGGTGCGCTTGCTCGGCGTGGGCGTGCGTTTCGTCCCGGAGTCAAAGGCCAACGCCCAACTCGACTTCCATCTTTAGCGCCAGATTTCGCTACCGGGTCAACTGGCTCTCCAGTGCCGCGACCGTCCGCCGGATTTTTTCCTCGACGAGGATTTTTTCCCGCACAACCCGCTGGGCGTGCATCACCGTGCCGTGGTCGCGCCCACCGAAAGCCTCGCCGATTTCCGTCAGCGACGCCTTCGTCAACTCACGCGCGAGGAACATGGCGACCTGGCGCGGAAAGGCGATGTTCGCGGGGCGGCGCTTGCTCGTCATGTCCGCGATGCGCACGTCGAAATGCTCGGCGACCTTTCGCTGAATCTGGTCGATGGAAATCACGCGCCGCGCTTCCTCCTGCAAAATATCCTTGAGCAAATGCTCGACGGCTTCCGGCGTCAGTTCCTTGCCGCTGAGCGAGGCGAACGACGCCACTCGCATCAGTGCGCCCTCCAGTCGGCGGATGTTCGTGCGGATGTTTTTGGCGATGAAGTCGAGCACGCTCTCGTCGAGTTTTACCTGCAGCGACTGCATTTTTTTCCGAAGAATGGCCTGCCGCGTCTCGGCATCCGGCGGCTGCAACTCGGCGGTGAGCCCCCACTCGAAGCGCGAGACGAGCCGCTGCTCCAGATTCGTAATCTCCGTCGGTGGCCGGTCGCTCGAGAGGATCACTTGTTTGTGCCCGTCGCTCAGGGCGTTGAAGGTGTGGAAAAACTCCTCCTGCGAGCGCTCTTTTCCCGCGAGAAATTGGATGTCGTCGATGATCAGCACATCGGCGTGACGGTAGCGTTTTCGAAACTTGACCAGCGTGCTGTTTTGAATCGCGTCGATGAACTCGTTCGTGAACCGCTCGCTCGTGACGTAGAGCACCTTGGCGTTTTTCTTCGCGCCCGCGACATGCTGGCCGATCGCCTGCATCAGGTGGGTTTTTCCCAAACCGACCCCGCCGTGGAGAAACAGCGGGTTGTAGGTCCGCGCCGGGGACTGCGCGACCGCGAGCGCCGCGGCGTGCGCGAATTGGTTGTTCGTCCCGACGACGAACGACTCGAACGAGTAGCGCGGATTCATGCCCGAGGTGGACGCCGGCGGCGTGTCCCCGTTGCCGTTCATCGCGTGCTCAGCGGATTTCCTAATCGCGGGAGCGGACGGCGGAGTTGCCCCCACCGGTTCGGCACATTCCTCGGCGATGACGAACCGGAGGGCCCGTGGGCTGCCGAGCACGGTGAAAATCGCATCGTTGAGCAGCGGCAGATAATTGCTCTCGATCCAGAGTTGAAAAATGTTGTTGGGAACGCGCAACGTGAGCTGCTCCTCATCCGCCGCCGCGAGTTCGATTGCCTTGAACCAGCGCTGAAACGTGTCCACGCTGACATGCGTCCTTAATAGGTCGGCAATCGGCTTCCAAAGAGCTGCAAAAGATTGTGCCATGGTTCTACTTATACACACGCGCGCACGCGTCTGCCGTTTCGGGTATTTTTGCAGCGGGAGGCCGGGAAAAACCCGAGCTGAGTATGTTCCACCCAGCAGATTACTCCGTGCGCGAGATTTTTTAAGGAACAAGCCGCCCGATGCAATCGATTGATTTCAAAGCTCTTGCAGGTCGAATGAGCGTGGAACGCTGAATTCAACGCCGTCGCCAGCCGAACCGGGGCCGCGAAGGGGCTTGCGAAGCCGCTTGCCGGAAGCATCAGTATTTCTCGAAGGTTGTTCACAAGTTATTCACACGGGTTTCATTCACTCGCCCGCAGAGGCGGGCAGTTTATTTCGCGGGTCAACTCCAACAAGAAAAAACGGCGAGAATGCGCCAACTATATTTTCGGAAAACGCCGATTTTTCCTTGACGCAAAACGACCGCCTCGCGTCCCTCATTTCAAGCCGCTTCACGGGCGTTTTCCTCCGTGCGCGCGCGCAGGTGATCGACCTGTGCGCGCGGCGTGGGAAACCAAACCGCGACGGCAAACGTGGCGACCGTGCCGAACAAAATCCGCCACGGAAATTCGATGATCGGCAGCCACGGAATCGGCTGGTAGAGCCGGTTCCCGAACATCGCGGCCAAGTCGTTTGGCAGGTCGCTGAGCACGGCCACGACCGCAAACCCAACGACCATCCCGAGCAGGTTTCCGGCATTCGAACCGCGGGTGCGCGTCACCATTCCCACGAGGAAAATCCCGAGCAGCGAGCCGTAGGTGTAGCCGAACGAACCGAGCACGATGGGGATGATGCGGACTTGTGGATGCGTGAGTTTTACCCACGCCGTGCCGACGCCGATTCCCGCGAGTAAAACCGCGAACAGCGCCGTCGCCCAGCGCGCGGCGGACATCTGCTCGTGCTCGCCGGCGCGTGGACGGAAAAGGCCGACGTAAAAGTCGCGCGTGAAGCTGGTCGCGAGTGCGTTGAGCGCCGTGCTGAGCGAACCCATCGCCGTCGCGAAAAGGCCTGCGGCCATCACGCCGCGGACGCCGGGCGGCAGTTCGCGCAGGATGAAGTTGACGAAAAAGTCACCCTCGGGCCTGCGCGCCATATTTGCCGGCAGATGGTAGTAAACCCAGAGCAACACGCCGATAAACGTGAAACAAAGCGCGACTGGGATGTCCGCCAACCCGCTTAGAATCAGGCTTCGGCGGCTGCGGCGGATGTCGGGCGCGGTCAGCATCCGCTGCACCATGTCCTGGTCGGTGCCGTGGGTAGCCATGGTCACGAAGACACTCGCGAGGATCGCCGAGAAAATCGTGTATTCGGTTTCGAGCACGCTTTTCACATGCGCCCAAAGTCCAAACCTCGCGATCTTCGCCGGGCTTTTCTCGAAGCCGGTGTCCCAAAAATTCAGTGCGGTTTTCGCAGCCGAGTTGGATTCTTCCGCGACGGTTTCACGCGCTTTCTGCATCGCCTCCGCTTCCGTCAATTTGTTGCCGTCCATCTTCAAAATCACCTGCGTGCGTTTCGACACCACCTCGACATCGACCGGCGTCGTGACGACCTGCTGTTTCACCACGTCCCAGCCGCCGACGGAATGCCAGAGCGTGAACATCGCGTAAAACATTGCGCCAAACATCAGGAAGACTTGGATTAGGTCTGTCCACACGACGGCTTTGATGCCGCCAAAAGTTGTGTAAACCGCCGTGATTAAAACGAGGAAACCCACCGCGCCGGCGTAGAGCCAGAGGGTTTGCGCGTCGGTCAAATGCGTCTGGCCTTTAATCAACTCCCACGCGCCCACGAGCAAGATCGCCGGGACGAACATCCGCGAGCCGCTCGCGAGCGCCCGTGTGACGACGAACACCGCCGAGGAAGAAAGCTTCGTCGCGCGCCCGAAGCGCGTTTCGAGAAACTCGTAAATCGACACCACTCGCAGTTCGTAAAAACGCCCGATGAATACGTACGCGACGATGATCCGCGCGAGCACCGTGCCGATCGCAAGCTGGCCGTAGGTGAAATTGCGCAAGCCGTAACCTTCGCCCGGCGTCCCGAGAAAAGTCCCGGCGCTCACCTCCGCCGCGAGGATCGACGCGAGCACCGCCCACCACGGAATCTGCCGTCCGCCGAGCGCGAAGTCGTGCAGCCCTTCCTCCTTCCGTCCCATGAACAGGCCGATGCCGATGATGAGCACGAAATAACCGGCGATGACGAGGCCGTCGATGAGCCAGGGGTTCATATCATTTTCGATTTTCGGTTTTTCCCGACGCGCGGCGAGCGCAATTTGCCACGGGGAAAAATTCAGAATGCATAAAAATCCCGCCGCTCGTCAGGCGGTGGGCCGCGGCACGATCACGTCTTTCACCAACACCTTCGACTTGCGCCCGCTCGCCTCATACTTCTCCCGGCGCTCGGGCGGGAGGACATCCTGCGTCGCTTCCTGGTAGCCGCCTTTTTGTTGAAAATATGCGAACGCTTGGGTGGACAGCGCGAAGATTTTCTCGACGCCTTTCTCGGACGCCAGCCGTTCGGCGAAGGCCATCAATTTCTGTCCGTAGCCCTGGCCGCCGTGGCTTTTGCTGACGTACACGCACGCCATCTCGGCTTTTTTTTCCGCGGTGAAAACGTGCAAGGCCACACAGCCGACGATCGCTCGATCGATCTCCAGCACCCAATAATCTTCAATGTGCGCGATGATGTCCGCGCGCGTGCGGCGGGCCAGTTCCTCGCTGTCCACCGATTGCCGGATGAGGTTCATCACCGTCCGCACGTCCTTCTTAAACACACGCCGGACTTGCTGGTACTCGTTCGAGTAAATCATCGTGCCGACGCCCTCGGCGCTGAACACTTCGCTCAGCAGCGCCTCGTTGATATTGCCATTCAGCAGATGCACGCGCGGCACCCCCTCGCGGCACGCGCGCGCCGCGTTTTCGAGCTTCGACACGAGGTTGCGCTCGTGGACTTTTTTCTTTTTTAAAATCTCGTCCGTCTCGGCGATGGACAGTTGGCGCACGATCTCGCCGGCGAGGAGGAGACCTTCCTGCGAGAGCAAATAGATGATCTTGATCGCGCGCATCGCCGCGGCCACCTCGACCGCGATTGCATCACTGTTCACGCGAAAGGTTTTCCCTTCTCCGTCGAAACCGATTGGCGGGATGATCGGCGTGATGCCGTCGTTCAAGAAAAGATGCAGCGCCTGCGTGTCCACGCGCTCGACGCGACCCGTCCACTGGGAATCGACGCCGCCCAAAATGCCCGCCGGATGCGCGATGATCGCATTCGCATAAGCCGCGCGCAGATCGACCGTAGTGAGACCCTGCATGATGTCGTTCATCACCTGCGAAGCGGCTTCAATGCTTAGTTTCAGCGTCGCGTCGTCGGTGATGCCGATGCCGTCGGAATTGGAAAATTTTACTCCGCGCTCGGCGGAAAGTTTCTCCACTTGCGCCGCGACGCCATGCACGAGGATGACCTTGATGCTCAACGACCGCAGGACGGCGACATCGAGCAGGATGTTCGAGAAATTCTCCGACGCGACGATGTCGCCATCGACGGCGACCACGAAGATTTTTTCGCGGAAGCGCGGGACGTATTGGAGGATGCCGCGGAGGTCGGAGGCTTTCATTGACTGATTTTGCCGCAAGCTATCGCGTGACGCGAAGCAGGGACAAGCAACTTTCAACTTCCAGCGTTCAACGTCCAACTTCCAAATTCCAACGCTCAACGTCCAACGCTCAACTTCCAACTTTCAAAGATACGGAGAGCACTGAGCCTTTGAACGTTGAGCGTTGAGCGTTGAGCGTTCCATTTTTTATTTGCCAACCTTCGGCGACACGCGGACAAACAGCGCGCGATGTTGCATCATTTCATTCAAGTCTGGTTCGGCTGGGTTCAGGACTGGGGCTACCTTGGCGTCATCCTTTTGATGGCGATGGAAAGCTCGATCTTTCCGGTGCCCAGCGAAGTCGTGATTCCGCCCGCAGCCTACATGGCCGCGCAGCCCGGTGCGCACATGACGCTGTGGGGCGTCGTCCTCGCGGGCACGTTTGGCTCGTGGCTTGGGTCGGCGATCACCTACTGGATTGCGCGCGCGGTCGGGCGCGTGGTGATCGTGAAATGGGGACGCTATTTTTTCATCAGCGAGGCGAAACTGCAGCGCGCGGAGCAATGGGTCCATCGCTACGAGGCGGGCGGCGTTTTCTTTGCGCGGCTACTGCCGGTGATCCGTCATCTCATCTCGATTCCCGCCGGCATCATCCGGATGAATTTCGCGCGCTTCAGCGCGCTGACGATCATCGGCTCGGAGATCTGGTGCTGGGTGCTCGCATGGCTCGGCGGCCGCGTGGGCGCAAAGCTCGACGCGCGCGAACTCGGCGCGCTGCAGACGGGCATCGGCGTGGACCTCGGCGGGCTGATCCA
>JANXWU010000169.1 GCA_025350985.1 Spartobacteria bacterium
CTACGACCTGGCGCTGTGGTGGGCCTTTCGGCACACCGCTACCGATTGAACGGAATTGCAACAATCCGAAGTTACACAGGATTGTCAGGCCCGTAATTCTCGCCAATGTCGATGCTTTTTGAAAGATAAATCGATCCGCTACACCAGTGCAGCCAATAGATATAAAACAGCAACGGCGACGCAATCACCATAATGCAGAGGTTTCTGAACAGACGTTTGTTCGCGAGCATCGTGTTCACGGAATGATCTCCTCTGAGGGAAAAATCTTAACTCCATTGCTCTTAATGATCTGCCCGTTCGATTGTTTACTGGTTCCCGGTCCGTCCCATATCCAAAGTTCTCCAGCATCGTATTTTTTAAGTAAGTCGGCCTTGATTGCATCAAAATCCGGCAATACAAGCAGCTTGCGATGAATCACGGTGCTGCCTATTTCATTATTGTATAAAGCCATCGTGGAATCGAATGCAGTCCCTTTGTGGGTAAACTCATAGGCTCTTGCAAAGAACCATCCAGTCATGGGTTGTGTTGGAACGTCCCATGGTCAACTATATTTTCAAAAAGGTTTTGCCGCTCTTTCCACCGGAAGAATCATCTCGCGTCGCGCAGTGGCAGAGTCGCCTGCGGTCGCTGGGTGAACCGGCGGCGGTTCATCCGTGCCCGCCATTGACCGCGCCGGGCGAATGCGTTAAGGGAAGCGCTCCAACCAATCGCAACATGGGCCAGCAAACGAACAAAATCCAAAAACGACGACGCCGCATCGCTTACAACAAGCGCAAAAATGAGCAGGCGAAAGTGAAGTCCGCGCCGAAGGCGAAAGCGCGTCCCGCCCGCAAAGCCGCGCCGAAAGCTGCTCCGGCGGCGACAGAAGCCGCCGCGCAATCGGCGACGTAAGACCGGTCGGGGAGGCTCCCCGCCTGTTTGCTTCCGCGCGATGCGAGTGCTGATCGTCGATGGACACAGCGTCATTTTCGCGTGGCCGGATTTGCGGAAGATGCACGCGCGACGCACCGCGCTGGCGCGTGAGGCATTGGTGAAGGCGCTGACGGCTTATCAGGATTTTTCCAGCGTTCACGTAGTTGCGGTGTTCGATGGTCGCGGCGAAAAGACGAGCGACGTGACCGAGCCAGGCGGAGTGCAAATATTCTACTCAGGAGCGGGGCAGACGGCGGATGACCTGATCGAGCGGCTGGTGGCGCGGTATGGAAACGAGCACGAGATCACGGTCGCCACCGACGATCTGATGGAGCAACAGACGGCGATCAGTTTCGGCGCGCAACCGGTGTCCACGGACGGCTTGAAAGCGCTGCTGGAAACGTCGCGTGGCGAATTCGAGCGCGCGCTCAAAAAACGCCGCCGCGCTACTCATTAATAGGGCGTGTAACACTTCGTATTTTCATCCACAGATTACGCAGATTTTCACAGATTTATCTAACGTGGAGCCGGCCCGCCTTTAAAAAATCTGCGTCCATCTGTGAAAGCTGTGGAAACCCGACTCCTTAGCCCCGCAACCTCAGCGGTGAGCGCAAAGAATTTCATCGGATCGGACAAAAACGAATTTCGCGGAGAAGCGCCGGATGCTAGCTTCGTGGCGCGTCGATTTTTCCCATGAGCTTCATCATCCAAATCACCAAGGGCCTGATCCGGGATGCCATTCTGCGCCGGAAAATCATGGGCGCGTGCGTGCTGATGGCGTGCGTGATGTTGCTCGCGGGCGGGACGGTGCTGTGGCGCAGCTTGACCGAGGAGCCGTGGGCGTTCTTTGTTTTTTGGGCGGTCTGCCTGTGGATGACGGTGCTGTCCCTTTTGCTCGCCGTTTACGACTTGTTGCTGGTCCGGATGGCGGCACGGCTGGAGCGCGAGCGCTTGCAACGAAAAATTTTGACGGCGGAAGAAATCCGCGACCACCAGTGACCCACCCCGACGCCACGCGATTGCGCACCGTCACGCCCTCGCTTTAACTCATCCCCGATGATCCGGAGCCGTCTGCAAATGGAGGAGCACGAGCAAGTCATGCTCGCGCCGCACGGTCAAAAATCCGGCGACACTGCCGGCCGCAAACACGCCGAGCCGTCGCATCCTTTTCGCACCGAGTTCCAGCGCGACCGCGCGCGGGTCATCCATTCGCGCGCCTTCCGCCGCCTCGAATACAAGACGCAGGTTTTCCTCAACGGCACCGGCGATCATCTGCGGACGCGGCTCACGCACACGATGGAAGTGGCGTCGATCAGCCGCACGATTGCCCGCGCGCTCGGATTGAATGAAGATCTCGCCGAGGCCATCGCGCTGGCGCACGACCTTGGGCACTCGCCCTTCGGCCATTCCGGGGAAAAAATTCTGCACGAACTGATGGGCGGGCACGGCGGGTTCGATCACAACGAACAGAGCCTGCGCGTCGTCGAGTTGCTCGAATCGCGCTACCCGAAATTCGCGGGGCTGAACCTGAGTTTCGAGACGCTCGAAGGTCTGCGGAAGCACCACAAGTTTTACGATTTGCCGGAGAAAAAAATCGCGGGCGAAAAATACACGAGCCCGTCGCTCGAAGCGCAAATCGCGAATCTTGCCGACGAGATCACCTACTACAGCCACGACATCGACGACGGGCTGGAGTTCAATCTCATCACGACAAAGCAACTGAAGGAACTCGAACTGTGGCACGAGACGAGTCGCGCGGTGCGTCGGCAATTTCCCGCACTCGAGGGAAAGCGGGCGGCGAGCTACATCATCCGCTGCCTCATCGACCGCGAAGTCGAGGACGTGGTGCGGACGAGCAGCGAGTTGATCGAGGCCTCGGAGGTGAAAAGCGCGGACGAGGTGCGCAGCCAGAAAAAACCGCTCATCCGCTACAGCCAGACGCTGCTGCACGCGAATGCGAAGCTGCGGAAATTCCTCTATGAAAATGTGTATTACCATCCGAGCGTCGCCGGGGCGAATCGGCGCGGAGGGAACCTGCTGCGCGAGGTGTTCGAGGCTTATTTGAAACAGCCGAATCTGCTCGGCGAGGAGAGCGCGCGGCGCGTGCGGAAGGAGGGCTTGCACCGGACGGTTTGCGATTATGTCTCGGGCATGACGGACCGCTACTTGATGGAGGAACACACGCGTTTGTTCCCCGACGGCGCGAGCGCCATCGCGCGGCGCGAGAGCGAATTGCGGTTAAGCCGGCGGCACGAATAGCCGGAGCATCACGCGCCGTTTTCGCGCGTCAGTTCGCCTTGGAGATAATCAATCAGCAGCCGCAGGCGGTCGCTGACCACCGCCCGTTCGAGCAGGTTTTGCCGCCGGAACGGATCGCCGATGAACGTGTTCGTGACCACGTCGGCGAGCACGCCGGGATTGCGCATGTGCGCGATTTCCCGAGCGATTTTCTCCGGGACGCCGGTGGTTTTTTCCTGCAAGGACTGGCAGAGCTCGATCACTTTTGCGCCGAGCGCGTCGGCTTCCACGGGGTTGGAAACCTGAGCCGGCAACTCGCGGATTTGCGCGATGGGAAAGGGCGTGTGCTGGAGGAAATTCACAAGCCGCACACGCGCCAAACCTTGCAGCACGAGCAGGAAAGTGCCGTCGTCATTGGCCCGCGCCACCCGGATTAATCCGACTCCCGCGACGTGATGAAAATCCTCGACCGTTTGCCATTCTTCGACGCCTCGTTTCACCAGCGCGACGCAAAACATCCGGTCCTGATGCAGGCAATGCTGAAGCATCTGCCGGTAGCGCTCTTCAAAAATCCGCAGCGGCAGCATCGAGTGCGGAATGAGCAGCGTGTCCCGCAGCGCCATCACCGGCACCTCCGATGGAAGGTTCGACTGCTGATGAAAGACGTTTTTCATCGTGCGAAAAAATAGCACAAACTCGCGAACCCGCCGCACCCTGCGGCGAAAGAAATGGACGGGGCGAAAGAAAATCTGGAACTCAGGAACTCAGGAAAAGAAAAGTCTTATTCTGCTTTTTTCCTGAGTTCCTGAGTTCTAGATTTCCGTTAATTTTCAGAGCAGTTCCGGCTGCGCGCGCGGCGGTTTCAAGCCGATTTTTTCGTAAGCCCGCGGCATCGCGACGCGACCTTGCGCGGTGCGTTTGAGATAGCCTTGCATGATCAAGTACGGCTCGTTCACGTCTTCGAGAGTGCCCGCGTCTTCGCCGACGGCGACGGCGAGGGAATTCAATCCGACTGGCCCGCCGCCGAATTTATGGATCATCGTTTCGATGATGCGCTTGTCCATTTCATCGAAGCCGTCGCGGTCAATTTCCAGCATCGTCAGCGCACGATCGGCAATGTCGCGCGTGATTTTTTTGTCCGCCTTCACCTGCGCATAATCCCGCACCCAGCGCAGCAAATTATTCACGATGCGCGGCGTGCCCCGCGAGCGCGCGGCGATTTCCAGCGCGCCCGCGCCGTCGATTTCCACGTTGATGATCGCCGCGCTTCGACGCACGATTTTTTGCAGCTCGTCCGCAGTGTAAAAATCCAGCCGGCTGACCATCCCGAACCTTGAGCGCAAGGGCGCGCTGATCATCCCCGCGCGGGTCGTCGCACCGATGAGCGTGAACTTTGGCAGGTTCAGCCGCACGCTGCGTGCGCTCGGCCCGGCGTCGATGATGATGTCGAGTTTGTAGTCCTCCATCGCCGGATAAAGGTACTCCTCAATCGTCGGCTGGAGCCGGTGGATTTCGTCGATGAACAGGATGTCGCCGCGTTCGAGCGTCGTCAGTAATCCCGCCAGGTCGCCTGCTTTTTCGATCGTCGGCCCGCTCGTGTTTTTAATGTTGGCGCCGACCGCGTTGGCGATGATGTAGGCGAGGCTGGTTTTCCCCAAACCGGGCGGACCGCTCAACAAAATGTGCTCCAGCACATCGCCGCGCTGTTGTGCCGCCTCGACCATCAACTCCAGCCTCTCGCGCACTTTTTCCTGTCCCGCAAAATCGGCAAAACTCGGCGGCCGCAGCGAAATATCGAACGGCGTGTCGGGCGCCTCGACGGTTTGCGTGATGAAGTTTTCTGGCACGCCCGGATTCAATCACGAAAGCGCGCACGCGGCAAAATTCACTTTCACTCGCGGCGTTTTCCGCCGCCGGAGATCAAACCTCCTCGTCCCTCGGCTCCATCCGCGCCGCCTCAAGCATCTGCTCATGCACCGCTTCGTCCATGCCCTCGGCCACGAGTTCTTCGAGCACGTTTTCGGTGTCCTCCTGCCCGGCATTCTCCACATGATGCCCGAGCGTGCCGGGAATCTCGCGCTGCGTCGCCGCGCCGATGGTTTCCCCGCCGTCGTCATCGAGCAGCCGGGCGTGGCCGCCGTGAAGTTCCTGCTTCGCCTGCTGCCAGTCCTCTTCGCTGAACTCCCGGCGTCCGCCAATGAGTGCAATTTCCTCCGCGCGCCGTCGCACAAGGTCGGTGGAAGGGACGCCCATCCCCTCCGCATGCTGAAGGATTTTTCCCTGGACCGTCCGCGAGTTCTTCATGGCCAAAAGTTACGCCGATGCCTTCGACCGGCAAGGGATTTTCGCACGCGCGCCCACAGCGTTTCCAGCTTGCCCGCCGTTCGCCACGCGCCGATGCTGTTTATTCATTCATGCGCAAAATCAAGTTGAGCGGAAGGGAGATCGATATCGTGCGGGCGATTGATTTTTCGCTGGGAAC
Organism: Spartobacteria bacterium; assembly: GCA_025350985.1. Lineage (GTDB taxonomy): Bacteria > Verrucomicrobiota > Verrucomicrobiia > Chthoniobacterales > Chthoniobacteraceae > JANXWU01. The sequence goes on from JANXWU010000169.1 coordinate 5,633, forward strand.
CCTGGGCGGAGAAATCATGGAGCGCACGCACATCGACCGCGCCGAACTGATCGACATCCTCAACTCGCTTATGGACATCGGCTTTATCGAAACCGACTCCACCGCGCCACGGATCGATTACGGGGCGCTGGAAGAAACGGTCTTCCAAGTGAATCCGTCCTACGTGCTGGATTTGAAAGAGGCCATCAAGCGGCGGTGAAATTTCCCCTTCGGTTCAAGCGCGCGGCTTTCCGTCGTGATCCTCTCCGAAGAGTCGGCGGATGACTTCCTCGACCGGGATTTCCTGGATGGAAATGTCGGCCACCCGGCACGTCGAGAAAATCTCGCGGCAAACCTCGGATACTTTCGCGCGCGGCACTTTTAACCGCACCGTCCGCGGCGTCTGCTCCAGCACTTCGCCGAAACGCGGGAGGTCGCACTGCGTAGCGTCTTCAAACACGAAGCTCAACACCTTGTGCGTCGAAAAGCGGTCGGTGATTGTGCTCAACGCGCCGTCGAAAAAAATCCTGCCGTGATCGATGATGATCACCCGCTGGCACAGCTCCTCGATGTCCTCCATGTAATGACTGGTGAGCATCGTCACGATCGGATTCCCGGCGTTGTAGCTGCGCAAAAACTCGCGCACTTTTTTCTGGCTCACTACGTCGAGGCCGATCGTCGGTTCATCGAGGAAAAGCACGCGCGGCGAGTGCAGCAGCGCGGCGATCAATTCCATTTTCATCCGCTCGCCGAGCGAGAGCTCGCGCACCATCGTGTCGAGCTTGTCCGTCACCTCCAGCAGCTCGCTCAGCCCGCCGACGATCTTTTGAAAAACCGGACGTTCGATCCCGTAAATCGCGCGGTTCAGTTCCAGTGATTCGCGCGCCGGCAAGTCCCACCACAGCGCATTCTTCTGGCCCATGAGCAGCGCGAATTGCCGCTTCATCGCGTCGCGGCGCTCCCACGGTTTGAAGCCCAGCACGCGCGCCTCGCCGGAGGTGGGATTCAGCAGCCCTGAGAGCATTTTGAGCACCGTCGTCTTGCCCGCGCCGTTCGGTCCCAAGAAGCCGACGAGTTCGCCTTCCTCGATGGAAAAAGTCACATCATCCGCCGCCCGCACTTCCTCGTAACGGCGCTTCGCCAGGCCCTTGATCGCGCCGAGCAGGCCCGGTTCCTTTTTGTAAACGCGGTAAACTTTCGTCAGATGCTTCGCTTCGATCAGGTTCATTTGTTTTCGATCCAGGAGGAATGAACCACGAAGCGCGCAGAGGACACGAAGGAAAATTCTTTCCCGGTCTTATTCCAAACTTCGTGCGTCCATCCTTTACCGCGAAGAGCTAAATGCCACCGCGCTTGGCGCCCTGTGTCTGGAGGTTTACTACCGCTACTCCCAAGTGCTCAACAGCTTTGGGGTCGCGCCGGATCTCGACGAACTTTTTTTTCAGTAACCGCACCGAATGCTTTAGAGGGCGTTTAAGAAGTCTACGCGCGTGTTGAAAGCGCTGCGGGGACGCCGCGCACTCCAAAAGCACTGCGCGCGGAGAGGGCGTGGCAGCTTGGTTTGGCGGCCCCGCCGCTTTGGAGTGCGGCGCGTCCTCGCGCCGCTTTTTCACACGCCCCGAGACTTTCTAGACGCCCTCTAAAGGCCGCGGTGCGCTCATCCCATCGCTGGAGGTCGGCGGCACTTAATCCTTTTTCAAAATGTGGCCGAGCAGCTCCGGCACGCCTTTCGCGAACCGGTCCGAGGCCTTTGGATCGACCGTGGAGATTTTTGCCAACGGCTCGCGCAGGCTCGCGGCTTTCTCGCCGAGCAGATCGATGGCACTCAAGGCCAACATCGACACGTAGATGCCGTTCTTGTCCGTCGGTGCGAGTTCCATCAACACCGGCAGCGCCGCATGGAGGTCGGCGTCGTCTCCGTGGGTGGCGAGCGCCTGCGCGGCGGCGATGCGGACGCTGGGCGATTCGTCGCGGAGCGCGGTGCGAAGCTCCTCGTGAGCCGACTGCACGGCGGCGGCGTCGCGCATTAAGAATCCCTCCGCCGCCCAAAAGCGCACGCCACTGTCGGAATGACCGAGGCCATCCCGCAACTGCGACACGACCTCTGCCTTCAGCGACGATGCGGCCTCAGCCATCGCCAGAATTATTTCCAGCGGATATTTTCCCGCGTCTTGCGCGAGGTCGTAAATCGGCGTGCCGTTCGAGCGGCGATGCTGCTCCGGCTCCGCGAGGAATCCGGCGTCGCGGATTTTCAAAAGATGCTCGCGATTAGCCGAGGCTAGTTTTTCGAGGATGGCGTGATGACTGGGCGAAGCGGCAAGGTTCCTCACCTCGTCGCGATCGGTCTGTAAATCGTAAAGCTCTTCGGGCGGCTTGGTTTTCCAATAGGCCGACTGCGCGTCGTTAAGTTTCCCTTCGTCGAAAAGCCGCTGCCACACCCGCGTCGTCGGGGTCTGCCATTGATAGGGGATGTGCTGTCCATAAATGAGCTGCGGCAAATAGTTGCGGACATAGACATAGCGCCCGTCGGTGACGCTGCGGATGAGGTCCTGGCGGTTGTCCATGCGCCCGCGAAACCCGTAAACAAACGGTTGCGGAGGCGTGATGAATTTTCCAGCGAAGGCGTGTCCTTGCATCCACGAGGGCGGCTCGATGCCCGCGAGACTGAGCACCGTCGGCGCGAAATCCACGAAACTAACGAGCCGATCCGACTGGCCGCCCACTTTGTAATCCGGCGGTGCAAGGTGCTTCCATTTTTCGGGGAAGTACACGACCAACGGCACCTGCAAGCCGCGGTTTAAGGGCCAGCGTTTGTTTCCCGGCATGCCAGAGCCATGGTCGGCCCAGTAGAAAACAATCGTGTCTTCCGCGAGTCCATCCTTTGCGAGTTGCTCCAGCAGGCGACCCGCGTCGGCGTCCGCCTCCGTGACTTGATCGTAATACTGGGCCCAGTCCTGCCGGACTTCCGGGGTGTCGGGATGATACGCCGGCACGCGCACTTTCGCCGGATCATGCACCGGTTGGTGCGGACGCTTGCGGATCTGGCTCTCGTGACTTTTTAGCGAATTGAAGACCGCAAAGAACGGCTGCCCGTCAGCGCGCTTGCGCCAGTGCGCCTTGCCCGACGAATCGTCCCAAACTTGGCCGGGCTTAAGTAGGTTGTAGTCTTCCTTGGCGTTGTTCGTGCAGTAATAGCCGGCTTCGCGGAGAAGTTGCGGGAACATCTTTTTCCCCGACGGAGAAGCGACAAGGCTTCGCATGTGCTCGCTGCCGGTCGAGCTGGCATACAGACCCGAGATGATCGTCGTGCGGGCCGGCGCGCACACCGGCGCGCACGACCAGCAGTGCTGAAAAATCATTCCACGCCCAGCGAGCTTATCCACGTTCGGAGTGGTCGCGTAGCTGTCGCCGTAACAGCCCATGTGCGGCCCGTGATCCTCGCTGGAAATCCAGAGAATGTGCGGGCGTGCGGAGGCATCCGCAGCGGGTGCCGGCGGGATGGCAACGCAAAGGAGCAGGAGAAACAGAAGGAGAGTTTTCATTTCGAGCTAAGAGCGGCGGCTAGGGCCGGGTCGTCTTCGCCTTGAACTTCGCAGCGTCGGCGTCGCCGTTGGGATTAGGTGTGGGCATGACCGCGTTTACGCTTTTGCGCCACGCGATTAGTTTGTCATGCAGTTCTTTGACCTTGTCGGGATACTTGGCCGACAAGTTATGAGTCTCAGCCAGATCGTCCTTTAAGTTATAGAGTTCCAAGCTTTCATCCTCATACCACTCGATCAGCTTCCAATCGCCCTCGCGCACGGCACCGCCAGGGCGCCCGCCTTGATTTCCGTAGTGCGGATAGTGCCAGAAAAGCGGCCCGCGTGTTAGCTCTGCTCCTTTGAGCAAAGGCACCAGACTTACGCCGTCGCGGTGTTGCTCTGGACTTAAGGGCAGACCGGCGAGTTCCAGCAGGGTCGGATAGTAATCGGTGCTGACGACGGGGGTCGCGCACAAGCTTCCGGGTTTAGTTACGCCCGGTGCGCGCACGATCCACGGCTCGCGAACGCCCCCTTCGTAAAGCCAACCTTTGCCGCCGCGAAACGGAAGATTGGATGTGGGATGACCTTCGGCGGTGGAGAGCCCGCCATTGTCTGACATAAATATGACAACGGTTTGTTCGCGCAGGCCATTTTGATCGACTGCATCCAGGACTCGTCCAATCGCGCTGTCCAGTTGCTCCAGCATGGCCGCATAAGCCGCATGATTTTGCACCAGCCGAACCTTTGAGTCCCCTTCTTGTCCCCACGCGTCGGACGGCACGCCTAACTTCTTCTTTTCATACTTCTCGATTAACTCCTTCTTCGCCCCGACCGGAATGTGGACGGCGAGAAACGGCAGGTAGGCGAAGAAGGGTTGGTCCTTGTGCGCGGCGATGAACTTGACGGCCTCATTCGCGATGCGGTCGGTGGTTTTCGGATCGTCGCGCGGATTGGGCGAAGGCTCGTCACTGGGCGGGTAGTAGAACTGATTATTTCCGACGAGTCCGGGGCCGAATCCCTGGGCGTTGGGCGAGAACTCGCCGTCGCCCAAGTGCCACTTTCCCGCAAAGAAGGTGGCGTAGCCCGCGTCGCGCAAACGTTCCGCAATGGTTACTTCTTCCAGCGGCAAATGATCCGCATTTGGCGCGGGCAGCAGCTTTCCGGGGCGGTTTGCGCCGATGTAATCGGTGACGCCAAAGCGCGGCGGATACTTGCCTGTCATAATGCTGCCGCGCGTGGGCGAACAGACCGGACAGGCCGCGTAGCCTTGAGTAAATCTCATCCCGCTGGCGGCGAGCGCGTCGAGGCGTGGCGTTTCGTAAAAGGTCTTTGGGTTATAGCAGCCGACATCCATGTAACCCAAGTCATCAGCGAGGATGAAGATAATGTTGGGCCTCACCGAATTGGCGGCGTGGCCATGACTTAACCCCGCGCATAGGAGCAGGATGGCAAACAGTTGGCAATGTAGCTTCATAGGTCTTTTGTCTTATTGGTCTTTGTCCCTTGTGCGTTTGGATAGGGCTTTACATTGGCGCGTCCGGCCCACGCCTCCCACTTGGCAGAGAGTTCGCTTACGCGCGCGGATTCCTTTGACGCCAGGTTGTGCAACTCGGTGCGATCATTCTTCAGGTCGTAAAGCTCCCAAGGTCCATTCCGGCCCAGCCGCACCAGCTTCCAATCGCCTTGGCGAATCGCGGCGTTGCCTTCGTGTTCCCAGAACAGCGCGTCCCGTTCGATCGGTTTGTTATCAAAAGCCGGGAGAATGCTCTTACCCTCCATCGGCAGGATTGGTGTGCCTTTGAACTCAGTCGGATACTTCGCACCGGCGACCTCCACGCATGTAGCCATGATGTCGATAACATGCCCCGGCTGCAAACGTAGCCCGCCACCGTCCTTGATGCGCGCGGGCCAATGCGCGATCAGCGGGGTGGCGATTCCGCCTTCGTGGTTGAAATGCTTGTAGCGGCGCAGCGGAGTGTTCGAGAGCGTGGCCCATGATTGACCTTCAAAGACGGTCGATTTCGGACCGCCCGGCAGGTTGCCTTCCAGCCTGCCATTCGGCCCACTCTCGGAGTTCGCGCCATTGTCCGAGAGGAAAAGGATCAGTGTGTTATCCAGTGCCTCGCGTTTCTTCAACTCAACGACCAGACGACCGATGCTCGCGTCCATGTGAGCCACCACTGCGGCGTAAATAGCCATGATGTGATCGAAGCGATCCTGCTCTTCGGGAGTAAGTGAGTCCCATGCCTTAATAAGGTCGGGACGGGGCGACATAGGCCAGGCCTTATCCACGACCCCCAGCTCGAGTTGTTTGGCATGGCGCTGCTCCCGCAACTTATCCCATCCCATCTTGTATTTGCCGCGCCACTTTGCGATCTCGTCCTGCGGCGCTTCCAGCGGAAAGTGCGGAGCGTTGTGCGCAAGGTAGAGAAAGAACGGCTTCTTAGTCTCCAGCGCCTCGGCGATGAACTTAATCCCGTAATCTGTCCAAAGGTCGGTGGTATACCAATCCTTTGGCAAAGCCGGATCGTTATTGTCGAGATGCTTGCCGTTGAGGAATAACTCTGCGCGTGGGTCGGTGGAGTAGTAGAAACCGCCCGCCGGTGCGTTCAGACTCCGGTCGAAGCCGCGCTCCCACGGGACGACGCCATGGTTCTGCCCGACATGCCATTTACCACTCATGGCGGTGAAATAGCCTGCGTCGCGCAAGACCTCACCAATCGTTACGCAGTGATCGTTCAACCTTCCGCGGTAGCCCGGCGCACCTTTGTCCTCGACCATGTGGCCGACTCCAGTCTGGTGCGCGTAGAGTCCAGTTAAAAGCGAGGCGCGGGTAGGGCAGCAGCGCGCGGTGTTGTAGAATTGCGTGAAGCGCAAACCTTCCCGCGCCAGCTTGTCGATATTCGGCGTCGGTATTTCGCTGCCGTAACAACCGAGGTCGCTGAAGCCCATGTCATCGACAAGGATAACAATGATATTCGGCTTCGCGCTCTCGGCGCTGCAGGACGAAGGTGGAAGGGCGAATGGCGCGAGGAAGAGAGCGGCGAGGCTCATGCTACTCCGAAGCAGGGAGCGAAGCAGGGCAAACGACGGGCGGATGGGCAGGTGTTGTTTCATATCAGGATTGAGTCCCATGTGTTTTGTGCTGGTCATTGCGTATTGCTATTTCTGAAAAATGGTTTGTTCGCTCGGCACCGGAAATTTGGGCAGCGACCGCTTCCAAGCCAGCGCCTCCTCGCTCATTTTTTTGGCCAGCTCCGGATTTTTACCGACGAGATTCGTTGTCTCGTTAGCGTCCGCTTCCAGATTGTAGAGTTGTGCGTCCGCGCCGTCGGCATTGATCAGCAGCTTCCATTTGCCATCGCGGACGGCAAGATGCGGGCTGCGGTCATAGGCACCTTGCGGATACATAAATTCCTTCGAGCTGCGGCCATATTCCCAAAAAATGGATCGGGCAGGAGCCACCGGTGAGCTGACCAGCGCCGTGGACATGTCCTGGCCGTCGAAGGTGATCCCGGCGGGCGGCGATACCTGGGTGAGTGCGCAAAGCGTCGGGAAAAGATCCACGGCCGCCAATACCGTCCGCTCATCCACCCGTCCGGCCGTGGTGTGGCCGGGCCAGCGGACGATGAACGGCACCCGGATGCCGCCTTCAAAGAGGCTCAACTTGCTCCCACGCAGACCGCCCGTGCGTTCGTGGTTGAAGGACGGCAACGGCCCGTTGTCGCTGGTAAAAACAACCAGCGTGTTCTCTTCCAGTCCGAGCTTTTTCAGGCCATCCAACAGCCGCCCGATCTGCACATCATACGCCGCGAGCACGTCGCAGAAATTCGGCCGCGATTGCCAGCTTTTTTTCTCGCCCTGCCGCTGGAGATCCGGCACCCACGGCGTATGCACGTCATCGGGCCAAAGCTCGACATAGCAGGGTTCAGCTTTGTGGCGACTGAGAAAATCAAGGGTGTGATCCACAAAATAACGGGTGCGATCCCAGCGCTTGACCACATCCTGCGGCGACCAGATCCAGTTGCCGCTGGTGATTTTCGGATCCGGCTCCGGGCTTTCCCAAGTCCCGCTATGTTCGTCGTAGCCGTAGGCGCTGAACGGCGGCGCATTGGTGACATCGCGCCCGCCGCCCAGATGCCACTTGCCGAAATGAGCCGTCGCATAGCCGGCAGTTTTCAGCACGCGGGCAATGACCGGAACCGACGGCGGGAGGAAGTCCACCTGTTCGCAATCGCGATTCCCCCTGCGTTCGTGAAGATAAGTGGTGAAATTCAAGCTCGCCGGAAATTTGCCCGAGATGAAGCCCGCCCGCGACGGGGAACAAATAGGCGCGCTGTCGTAAAATTGAGTGAAACGCAGCCCTTCCTTGGCGAGGCGGTCAATGTTGGGAGTCGGCGCAAGTTTACCACCGTAACAACTCAGATCGCTATACCCCATGTCATCGGTGAGGATGAAGATGATGTTTGGCTTCGCGTCGGAACCGCGTGCGGGTGAAGTGGCAGGGCAAACAAGGCCAAGCAACGCGGCGATGATGGAGGAGGGGATCAGGCGAAGATTCATGGCTGGGTGAAAAGTCACCGGGAACGAAGGTGGAAGCTGGCAAGAAATGGGCTTCGTTTCTAGTTCAAAATGGTCTGACGGGAAGAAGAAGGAACCGAGGAGAGCGGTGCGGGGTTCGCAAAGGTTCGTCGGAGAGCAGACGCCAAATCCCGCGGCTGGTTTTGAGGATTCGGCTCCTCCTGACCGGCGCGCGCGTGTGGAAAACGCTGCGGGGACGCAGCGCACTCCAAAGCGCTTCGCGCATAGGGGCATGGCAACCTGGTTTGGCGGCGCAGCCGCTTTGGAGTGCGGCGCGTCCTCGCGCCGCTTTCCACACGCATTAAGACATTTTTAAGACGCCCTCTTAAAGCCTGTTATGCAATAGACCCTGGGCGTTGCCATGGGCTGGCTTGCTTTTGCACCGTTGGTGCTCCGGGAAGTCTCTAGAAAAAGTGGAGGACAGGCTCTTGGTAAAACCTCATCGGCACGCATTCCGCTTCGTTCCTCGAGCCATCGCCGTTCTTCGTCCATGGAAATGCAAACCCTAGCCAACCCCAACAAATGACTTTTAACCTTCGCTTTCTCCATGTCGCGACGCTGTGGGCTGCCATTTTTTTCGCCGCTCAAATTCCAGTCGTGGCGGGCGATCCGAGTTTTGGCGCGCCGCAGCATTTCACGACCGGCGGGCGCGTGGTGACGCGTGTTCGGGCCAGTCTTGCGATGGCAAAACTAGACAATCAGCAGAACGACACCGGTGCCGATGTGCGCTTCAATCTGAATTTTTCGCAGGATGGAAATCAGGACGTGATCGAGGCGGACTACGACTCGAAAACACTCACGATCAAGCGCGGCAATGCCGGCGGAACCAGCTTCACCGATTACACGATCACCACGACGGATAGCCCGCTGGACCTGGCGGTGGGCGATGTGAATGGCGACGGCAAACCGGACCTCGTGATCGTGGCGAACGGCAACGTCGTGGTTTACTTGAACACCTACGACGGCGACGCGGGCACAAATCCGAATCACGACCTGAGCTTTGCCGCGCCGGTGAGTTACACGGCGGTGGATGCGACCAGCCAGCCGATTTTCCTAGGCTGTGTGGCGCTGGGGCACCTCAGCAGTTCGTTCTATTACGACATTGTCGCGGGGGCGACGGTGGTGAATCCGGACACGCTGGATTACAACGCGCAGATCGCGCTCTTCCGCCATGCCCCAGCTGGAGACGGAACTTTTCTGCCGGCTGAAATTTTCACGGCACCGGGTGGGGCGGATTACATCGCGGTTGCGGACGTGAATGGAGACAGCTTTCCCGACGTCGTGGTGGCGAGTTACTCCGACCAGTCGTTCACGATTTTTTACAACTACGAAAACGTCGCCGCGGCCCGCTCACTCGGCGACGCCCAGGATGTGAATGCGCCGCAACCGCTCCGCACTTACGTCTCGCATCCGGTGATCGGTCTGGGTGTGGGTGACGTGACTGGCGACGGCAGTCGGGACGTGGAGATTTTGTACAGCGTGACGAATGGGACGACTTTTACGCAGACTTGGCTGGCGCTCTTTGTAAATGGCGGCGCGAGCGCACCCGGCACGTTTTCCAATTTCGGCGCGGCCCTGATCAAGCAGGTGGCCAGCGTGGAGTCGCCGGAGGGCGACGTGGCGATCGGTGATTTGAATGGCGACGGGCAGCCGGAAATCGTCGTGGCGGATGCACTTTCCGGCGGGGTGAAAGTCCTCGTCGTCGATCCCGGCCTGACTGTTTCCAACAACGTGCTGACGGTGACGAGCGAACTTTTTTTCGCCACGGCACCCGGAGCGCGCCGGCTGGACTTGGGCGACTTAAACAAGGACAACGTGCTCGATCTTTTCGTCGCGAACGACGACGCGAATAACGCAACCCGGCTCGACGCCGGCAGTCCGACCCCGCCGCCTCCGCCGCCGGTGAAGCCGCTCACGGGCCGGGTCGTTCAATTTACCAAGGACGCCTATCTCGCGCATGAAGGCGACGAGGTGCTGGTGCGGGTGAAGCGGGCGCAAGACAGCACCGGCACGGTCACGGTGCCCTTCACCGTCGGCGGGACGGCCGTGCCGAATCCGAAGCCGCACTCGGATTACAACATCGATGAGCCAGCGAACAAAGTGCTGACGTTCGGGCCGACGGAATTTGAAAAGCTGATCGCCATCGCGATTTCCAGCGACGCGGGCGCGGAGCACGACGACACGATTGTGCTCACCCTCGGCAAGCCGACTGGGAATGCGGTGACGGGCACGCCGAAGATCACCACGATCACGATTCGCGACTCGGAAGCGCCGACGATCACCGCCGCGAATGTGCTCACCGTCACCCCGACCAATCCCATCGTCGTGAGCGCAACTGACGGCGTGAAAAAAGGCGGGCGCACGTTTTCGGATTGGATTTTCAGCGCGACGCAAACCGGCGACAAGACCGCGGCCGGCCTCAATTTGAAAGTGCAATACGCCGTCATTCCCAACGCGACGGAAGATCAGTGGACGGACTTGCCCGGCGGCGCGATGACGCTCGATCGCGGGAAAAATGGGCTCGGCACGACGTGGACCGCGCGCAGTTTTTCGCTGCCGGTTTGCAACAAAATGTGGTTCCGCACGGTGACGAGCGCGACTGATTTCGTGGCCAAGGCGGGCGGCGCGGTCGGGCCGTTCAAGGTCGTCGCGGGACCGATGATGAGCTTCATCGTGACCACGGAATCCGACAGCGACCCGACCGGCCTCACCGTTCACGAAGACGAATACATCACCTATCGGCTGAAGTATCGGAACGTCGGCAACGGGCCCGCGACCAACGTGGTGCTCAAGGCAGCGGTGTCCACGCGCGACACGATTTTCTTTTCCGCGAAAAATGACAACGGCGCGCCGGCGGCGGTGAAGGTGCGGGACGGCGACCTCGACGAGAAGAAATTTGCGACGTGCAACCCGTCGCCGAGCACGCAGATTTTCAGCGGCAAGCTCACGGCGAAAACCAACCCGGATGGCGACGTGCATCCGCTGGCGTTCGAGTGGAACGTGGGCACCGTCGCGCCGGGCGGAAGCGAGCAGGAGCAGTTCATGATCGTGAAAGTTTTCCCCGCGTCGTTTTACTCGGCGAACGATCCCGGCGCAGGCTTCGGGCGCGCGATTGTTCCTCCGCCGTTCACGCTCTCGGCGGCGGAAGGGATCAAGGATGAAAAGAATAACGGGCGCGACCCAAACACGGTCATCCAAGGGCTGATGAAACTCTCACTCACGCGCGACAGCGGCACCGTCAGCCCCGGCGGTTTCATCACCTACACGTTCACCGCGACGAACAACGCCGCCTTCGCCATCAACAGCCCGGTCGTCACCGACGTGATTCCCAAAGGCACGGTGCTCTATTCGATTTTCGACGACAACGGCTCCGGCGATTTCACCGGCACCACGATCATCCATCCGGGCAACATCGACCACGCCGACACCCATTTTTCCGTCGAGCCGACGAGCACGGGTTCGCAGTTGCTGACGTGGCGTTTGAAGGACATCCCGAAAAATGGCGGACAGCGCACGATGAAGTTCGTGGTGCAGGTGCAGTACGACGTGCCGACGGCGGGCTTCAATCCCAACGGCACTTCGTTCACGCCGCAGTTGCTCAACACCGAGTACAACCTGCGCGGCACGCCGCCGAGCGGTGGCACGCTGCCGGTGTTCGTCGGCAGCAATCCCGCGCCCGCCGTCGGCGTGGCCATCGCGAATGATCCCAACGTCGAGAAGCCCGCGCTGGGCTTGGCCAAGGTGGCCGTCGGGGAAAACGAAATGGATTTGTCCGTGCTCGATTTCATCAAAACCAACAAGGCCATCCCGACCCGCGTGCAGCTCGTCACGCCGCCCAACGCCGGCCCCGGCGCGACGACGACGGGCATCATCCATTACGAGCTGCATGTGCGGAACACCCCGCTGCCCGGACACGCCGGAGCGACCGCGGCGAACGTGGTCGTCCATGATTTCATCAACGCCGACACGAGCAAAAACAAGCCGATCGATTCCGCGTTCGTGAACGTCAACAGCATTAAAGTCAACGGCGTGCCGATGAGTTCCAACTCCTTTGCGCTGCGCGATGGCGCGGGACTGCAACTGCCCGCCGGCGCGGATGTGAAACTGACGCGGGCGATTGAGTTTCGCCTCGGCGATGTGGCGGCGTCGGAGACCGACACGGTGATCAGTTACGACGTGGAAGCGCGCAACGCGGCCACGCTGGTGGCCGATGCCGCCGGCACCGTCATCACGACCAGCGATTACTTTTTGAAGAGCGACAGCTACGCGAAAATCACGCCCGGCGGCCCGCGCGAATCGTACGTCCTGGTCGTGCGTCCCGTGGCGCTTTCGCTGGATCATTCGCCCGCGATTGTCACCACGCCACCGGCGAACGCCGATCATCGGATGCCCGGCACCGTCGCACCGGGCGAGACTTTTTACTGGGAGCTTTATCCGCAGAACAGCGGCGACATTCTGGCCTCCAAGGTCGAGATCACCTGTCCGCTGCCGGCGGGTGTGGTGTTTGAAGGATTCTTCGACGCGGACGGCAGCGAATTGCCCGCGGACGAAGCCAAGAATCCCGCGAAAGGGCAGACCGGCATCGTCAAATTTAATCTCGGCCAGTTGCTCGGCGGGAGCACCGGCTACGTGCGCCTGACGTGCAAGCTGCTTCCCACGAGCGATCCAAAATTTCCCGGCCCTCTGCGCGCGGTCAACGCCTCCTTCGATTTCACGCCCAGCATCGCCGGCGGCTACCACCAATCCGACGCGAACCGAAGCCGCGCGGCGCGGACGTTCACCATTTCACGCCAGGTCGCGAACGATTTCGTGACCGTGCCCTCCGCCAGCAGCGACACGTCGAAGACCGGCGTTGCGCAGCCGAAACAGGCACAGTTGATCTTTGGAAAATTCGCGCCCTTCGCGGTGCAGCAGGGGCAGTTGCTCAACTACGCGCTCTTCTTCGCCAACCCCGGCACCGACACGGCGCACAACGTGAACGTGAAAATTTACGTGCCGAACAACACCGAGATTTTTACCAGTTCGCCCACCGCCTCCTACAACGCGAAAACGCGCATCGCGACGTTCGCGATTGGTGAGTTGCCGGCGCAGTTCGCGGGCACCTGCATTTTGACGGTGAAAGTGAACCAGGACACCGGGACGATTCAGGAAAACTCGGCGATCATCGAGTCGAGCAACGCCGGCGGTCTGGCGGCGGGAAATATGACGACGACCGTCTCCGCCACCGATTTCTGGGGGCACGTCCACGAGATGTGGAACAACAGCCTGTCGGCGTTGCACATCAATCTCGGCGGTGCGCTGAGCAATGCAGCGGTGAGGGCGGATTTCAAATCGCTCAACGCAAACTCGCAATACATCACCATGAACGCCGCCGATGCGATCGTGTTGAAAAATGGCGCGTTCATCGTGCCCCTCGGCCCCGGCTCAAACGGCCTCGGCCAGGTGCTCGTCGGCGGCCCGGCGAGTGTCGTCACGAATCTCGGCGGCGCGAACGCGATCGCCAACGGACTGCCGCTGGTGATGCTCATGGGCAATGGCAACGGAATCGACATCAGCACTGTCGGCGCGGTGACCGGCGACGCGATTGTCAAAACGGTGAAAACCATCGGCGGCGCGCAAGGCGACGCGGCGAGCCGGATCGGCAACGTGACCATCGGCGGCTCCGGTCGGCTCATCACCAACGACGGCGCGACGCTCGTGAACAATGACACCGGCGCAGGCGCGGGCGTGGTGAACGCACGGGCGACGGCACTGATTGATGCCAGTGGAAAAATCGTCGCCTCGGGCGCGGGAAATTTCATCTCGCACAACGGCTCGGCCATCGTCGCTGCGGGTGCGGGCAACATCGTGGCGGCCGGCGCGGGGAACATCGTGGCGGCGGGAGCAGGTAACCTTCAAAGCCAGCTCAAGCCCGGCGGCAGCGGCTCGCCCATTGTCGCTTCCGGGGCCGGCAATATCGTGGCCGCCGGGGCCGGGAACATTGTCGCGTCGGGGGCCGGAAATATTGTGGCCGCCGGTGCGGGCAACATCGTGGCCGCGGGCGCAGGGAACTAAACCCGCCCCGCGGCCGGCGTGAAATCGATCTGCTGTTTGTATACATCCACGCGGGCGACGACCACTTCCAGCCGGTCGCCGATCGTGTAAACCTTGCGACTTTTGCGCCCGATAAAACGCAGCCGCACGGGATCGAAGGTGTAAAAATCGCCCTCCAGTGCGGAGACATGAACGAGACCGGTGAGCAGATAATCGCGGAGTTCAACCAGGAAGCCATAGCTGCGGACATCGACGATGGTGGCGTTGAAAGTCTGCTTCTTTTTCGCCTTCAACTGATTCTGGAAAAACTCGAGCTTCTTCAGTTTCACCGATTCCTTTTCGGCGTCCGCCGCCGTGCGTTCGGTCAGTGAAATGTGTTCCGCCGCGGACGCGAGATCGCCCGCCGCGAACGCCGGCTGCCGCTCGCGCTTGTGGTCGCGCTGCGACAAATGCCATGCGAGCGCGCGGTGCACGACGAGATCGGCGTAGCGCCGAATCGGGCTCGTGAAATGCGTGTAATTCACCTTCGCCAGACCGTAGTGACCGAGCGGTTCCGTGGCGTAGGTCGCGCGCTTGAGGCTTTTCAAAAACGCAAGTTTTACGGCGTATTCCTCCGGCGTGCCTTTGATCGCGGCGAGCAGCTTTTGCACTTCGCGCCGCTGCGTGAGGTCGCCGACTTTGTAGCCATAGCCCGCCGCGAATTCGCGATATTCGTTGAGCTTCTCGGGATCGGGATCCTCGTGGATGCGGTACATCGCGGGCACCAGTTTGCTTTTCAACTCGAAGGCCACGGCCTCGTTCGCCGCGAGCATGAATTCCTCGATGAGCTGATGCGAAATATCGTTCTCGATCTTTTCAATCGCGATGGCGTGCCCGCGCTCGTCGAGCCGCACTTTCACCTCCGGAAAATCCAGATCGAGCGAGCCGGCGGCGAAACGATTTTTGCGCAGCAGCGAGGCGAGTTCCCACGCGACGTGCAGCCGTTCCGCGAGCGGCGAGTCGCTCGGTTTCTGCAAAATGGCGAACGCTTGCTTGTACGTCAGGCGGGCCTTGCTGTTGATCACCGCATCGGCAAAACGCGCCGATTTGATCCGGCCGCTTTGGTTGAACTCGATGAACGCCGCCTTCGTCAGCCGGTCTTCGTCGGGCCGCAAACTGCACACGCCGTTGCTCAATTTGAACGGCAACATCGGCAGCACGCGATCGACCAGATAAACGCTGTTGCCGCGATGCAGCGCCTCGCGGTCGAGCGCGCTGCGCGGACGGACGTAGTGCGACACGTCGGCGATGTGGACTTGCAATTGCCAGCCGTCCGACGTGCGCTCGACGTGGATCGCGTCGTCAAAATCCTTCGCGTCGTCAGGATCAATCGTGCAAATCATCGTCGCGCGGCAATCGACCCGGCGCGCGATTTCCTGGCCGTCGATCGTCTCCGACACGCGCTCGACTTCTTCCAAAACTGCCGCGGGGAAATCCGTCGCCAATCCGTGTTTGCGGATGATGGAAAGGATCGCGACCTCCGGCTCTGACGCCGGTCCGAGCACTTCGACGACCGCGCCTTCCGGGCTCACGCCGCGCGATTCCCACGGCGATAATTTCACCACAACCTTGTCGCCAATCTGCGGCGGGCGCGGCAGTTTCGACCAGTCGGGATGAACGAGAATGTCGCGTCCGAGCCGGGGGTCGTCCGGCACGATGTGGAAAAAATTGTTGGAGCGCTGCAGCGTGCCGACGGTGGTTTCGTTGGCCCGTTTCAAAATCCGAATCACGCGGCCCTCGCGCTTGCGACCGGGCCGCAGCCGCTGCCCGACGCCCTCGTGCATCACCCGCGCCACCACGCAATCGCGGTGCATCGCCGTGCCGGTATTTTCAGCCGCGATGAAAAGGTCCGCGCCGCCTTTGATTTCGCTGATCAAGAACGCACTGCCGCCTTGCGTGAAGTCGATGCGGCCGGTGACGAGATCGGCCTCCTGCGGCAAGACGTAACGGTCTTTGCGAATCCGCGCGATCTCGCCGCGCTCCTCCAGTTCGCGCAAAACGGCCCGTAACTCCGCGCGCTGATCGCTCGAAAGCCCGAGTTTTTTCGAGAGATCGATCTTGTCGAGCGGCTGATATTTCGGCAGCCGCAGGAGTTGCAGGATTTTGTTTTTCACCACCGTCGCCCCAGAGTGAAGCTGCGGTTTGTTTGAGTCGCTGTTTGGTCGTCGCATAAAATCCGGTGGCCGGTGAACGGCTCGTCAAGCCCGCGCTTTTTTCACGGCCTCCACAAAAGCAGCCGCGGTCGCCGTCAGTTTTTTCCAGTCCTTGTTCTTCAACACGTCCTTTCCGACCAGGCTCGAACCGGCGGCCAGCGCCACGCAACCCGCGTGGATGAAGCTCGCGGCGGTTTCGACGGTGACGCCACCGGTCGGAATAATCCGAAGCATCGGCAGCGGGGCGAGGAGGTTTTTAATGTAGGTCGGCCCGAGCTGGTCGGCGGGAAAAATCTTGATGAAATCCGCGCCGGACTCGTGCGCGGTGAGGGCTTCCGTGGGCGTGTAGGCGCCGCTGGCAATCGGCTTGCCGTAGCGGTTGCACATCTCGATCACGGCGGGTCGCGTGACTGGCGTGACGACAAACTCGGCGCCCGCGAGAATCGCCGCGCGGCAAGTCTCGGTATCGAGCACGCTGCCCACGCCAATGAGCACTTTGTCGCCGAACTTTTTGCGCACGTCGGCGATGACTTGCAGCGCGTTCGGCGTCGTCATGGTGACTTCCATGCCGGTGACGCCGCCGTCGTAAAGCGCGCTCGCCGCGTCGATGAGTTGCTCCGAGGAATCGGCCCGGATGATCGCGACGATGCCGGGAGTCAGGATGCGGTCGATGATTTCAAGCTTGGTCATGCGAGGGGTTCGTGAATTCGGAAAAGCTACTCGCGCGGGGTGGCCGGGATCAATGTTGGACTCTCGGGGCTGCGGCTTTGCGGAGCCGATCCATGATCGCGCGACCGAGGCCGGTTTCAGGAATCTTTTCGGCAACGATGAGGTCGAGACCGGCTTCGTCGAGCCGGCGCATCGCGGCGAAAAGATTCGTGGCGGCTTCGCGGAGATCGCCCGTTTTGCTGAGGATTTCGATTTTTGAAAAAGAGGACGTGTCTGCTGGAGAAATGAATGCGAGCAGCCCGCAACGCTGGGTGGAGGCGGGTTGGAAGGCGGCGGCGTTTTCGATGAGATGCATCGGCGTGCGAGGCGCGTAGTGGCTTTCGAGCTGGCCGGGCGCTTGGGGTTTGTCACCCGTCGCGGATTCAAACACCTCGCCAAACTCTGCGAGTTTTTCGCGCGTGACCGGCCCGTTTCGCAAGATGCGCATCGGCCCGCGGTCGATCGCGACAATGGTCGATTCGACGCCGTGTTCAGTTAGCCCGCCATCAAGAATGAGCGGAATGCGACCACCCAACTCGCTCAGCACATGCTCCGCCGCCGTCGGGCTGATGCGGCCGAAACGGTTGGCGCTGGGAGCCGCGAGCGGTCTGCCAAATTTTTCCAGCACCGCCCGGAGAACCGCATGGCTGCTCATGCGGACGGCGACCGTGGACAGTCCGGAGGTGACGAGATCGGGAACGATGTTTTGCCGCGGGAGCACGAGCGTGAGCGGGCCGGGCCAAAATGTTTGCGTCAATTTTTCGACGAACGGCAGGTCGGCGTGCGGAATTTTCGTGATCCGATCAAGCCATGAAAAATCGGGCAGATGCACAATGAGCGGATCGAAGAGTGGCCGTTCTTTGGCCTCGAAGATTTTTGCCACGGCTTCAGGGCGCGTGGCGTCGGCG